>CAYZKM010000101.1:0-11275 GCA_964478525.1 uncultured Bifidobacterium sp. | reverse complement strand
GCTCAGGAGCAGGCGCAAAACCTCTGCCACAGGGAACAGCATCAGCAGCAACGGCAGCCCGGGCAGGCTGGCGATCGCCGCTACCTGAAGCAAGTGACTGCGACTGACCGGGATGGTCTGCATATGACGGACAACGTCGTAAGACGTGCCCATATCGGCCAGAGACGATATGTCGGGATCGCCAAGGGGAACGTTGTCTCGGCCCTGCTGCTTCAATATCCACTTCTCGTGAAAGAGATGATTGTGGTGCTGCGTCAGCATCCCGTACGAGCGCAGGCCTTCCCGCCGCACGCGTATCAAAAGCGGGACCAGAACAACCAATGGTCCAAATGTGACCAATTCCATCAGCACCATGTAGGCGGCCAGCAACGGCAGCATGGAACGCAGTGTCGCCAGATCCAATCCTTCAAATCGAATACGGAATGCTGTCTCGGCTGCGATCACGCAACTGAGGGCGAGGGGGAATATGGCCAGCGTCACGTGCGCGGCGCCGAGGAAGCCGAGCCCACCTGCTCGGTCAGCATGCGTTGCAAAGAGATTGAGGCCGATGCGCGACAGATCGACCAGAAACAGCGTCCAGATCACCAGTCGCCAGAGCCATCTGAACAGGAAGAACTGAACCAGTGGTATGGCGACAAAGTTGTACCAAACCCCTGCCAATGACGGAAGGGACCCGCTGTCTGTCCATACCGCGTGCCAGGTACGTGCATCAAGGCCACCCAGCTGTTCTATGGTGATGAACCAGGCGCCGACCAGGGCGGCTATCGCAAATACGGCTTCTGGCAGGACGGCGTCACGCCGGCGGCGAATGCGCTCTGCCGCGGCAATGAAGGTGGGGATATCTGCTGGCCGAACCAGTCCAGACTCGACGAAGCGGCGGCCAGCCCCCAGCATCCGGGGCCCGACAACTGCCTCGGCGGCGAAAATCAACGGCACGGCCAGGAAGAACCGGGCGTAGGACGCGAAATCCAGCAGCAGAGACGCGCGGGGCGTAGGACCGATGGCGTTACCCTGCCACACAGCGAAGACAAGCATCGGTAGCCAGGCGACGGCGATGAACGCGATGCTTCGACGCAACACGCTCGGGCCGGCACCCTTGATGATGCCGATACGCTGCATGATCGTATAGGCTGGTCCGCCCAACTCGAAGATCGGTTGCAGACCGCCAGCGGGCTCCGTCATATTGCCATCTCTCGCTGGTGCCTGCTTCATTTTCCGATTCTATCGTGCACGTGCTGCCGGCGGGCTTGTCCAGGCTCGTGTCGTCACCGTCGTCTTCATATCGTCCTCCACCCCGCTGTGCTGGTTGGATTTGAAAAGATCGTCTCCGGCTGCCGCGTCAGGTGCCATTTGTTTTCTCCAGATCGAGCCAAGCCCATACCGAGATGTCCGTCACCGCAACGACTTCGGTTGGCCTGACGCCTCCAGGCGCGGCAGGAATTGGCCAGCGCCGCTTCTGAGCGTCACGGATGGATTCTCTTGAAACTGGTTGCGATACGCGGCAGCGAAGCGCCCGAGGCTTCGAAACCCGTACCGGCGGGCTGCTTCCGCCACACTGATCTCGCCGGGCGAGGCCTGCCGGAGAACGCGGTATACAGAGCGCAACCGGTGTCGCTTTGCGTATTGCAACGGGCTGAGCCCCAGCTGGTTCTGACTGATCCCACGAAGCAGCCTGCCCGAGACACCGAGCGCCTTGCATATCGCCGAGACATCACTTTTTTGCGATCCGCCTGAAAGATGCGAGTCAAACCGATCCAGTATCTCGGTCTGGCGTCGGCTGCCGGTCGTGTACCTCCATGCCGGCTTACCGGAAAGGCACTCGATGAGAGCATGCATGAGTTCCTGTTCAAGCCCATGCACGGCTTCGGGGCTTGTCAACGGTGTCGGCCAGATATGTGCCGTCGCGGTCGCATGCAGGCAGTCCAACTCGCGCCTGACGCATGGTCTCGGACGCCAGACGCAAGCATGCTGGATCGCCGGCAGAGCTCGTCCAGTCAGCGCTCGGCCAAAACGGGCGAGTTCTTGTTCCGGAACGAGAATAAGGCCCCAATGACTTGGTCCGTCGGTTCGTGTACGGACACTGCATCGAGCACCGATCGTAACGATATCATCGGGCCTGACCTGTTTTCCCCACCAGATAGCCGGCCGGTCCACATCAAATGACAGTGCGATCAACGCGGCGTGTTCGGGTGCGGTGAGGGATGCGATCCGTCCAAGCTCCTCCCGCACTTCGATCAGGCGGAGCGAATGAAGCGTGACGTACGTGACATGCGCCTGAAACCTGCCAGTCTGTGTCACGAGCAGATCAATGGACGGGTCTGCATTCACTGCAATCTCCAGGTCTTCCGCCTGGTTCAGTACAGAGCTGACGCTGCGACGCATGTCCAACCGCCGGCGATCCCATAGCGCAGCATCGTGTGATGCGCGAACACCCCGACCATGTGGCTATGGCGATGGCAGGCGTCTATCCAGTTTCGGCAATTCCTTAAACCTCGTGTCGGTTGCCGGTGGTAGTGACACCGCGAGATAGTTGCGTTACAACCTATTTGCCGAAATCGGATAGTCGTCCTGGTTCTCCCTTATGTAGCTGTGCCGCATGCGCTACCTGGCGGCGGCATTGTGCATACATGCCAGGAAGGTCGTCGTCGTTGCGAGAGGAACAGAGGCATCATGGAAGCGCAATTCCAACGTATCGATGCATTCTTCTCGGCACCTGCGGCGCGTGAGGATCGTTGGAGACGCCTGACGGACGTCGCACAGGCATGGGCGGCGGGCCGATCCACGCGCAGCGCCTGCGAGACGGCACTGAGCGAGCTGGCGGTGATCGAAGAATTTCATGGCTATCCCGGTCCGCAGCTGATGGCGGCGTTGCGCGGTCGCGTGGAAGCTGATGACGCGAGCGGAGCAGCAGTGCTCGCGTGGCGCATACTGTCTGCATTGCTGACCCGATCGTTCCGCCAACATGCTTCGGATTGGGACACGCACGGCGAGGTTGCCGGTCATGTGCCGGATATCCTGCCGCCAAGCCTGGGTAAACCGGAGACGGCACCGCGCTATTTCGAATTGCTGATCGTCACCGGTGCGCCGACCGAGCGCTGGCCTTCGATAGCGGTGGAATGGCGCCGCTTGCGTCGGGCGCAGGATGACTTCATCTATGAACCGGTGATCGTCGGCAGCGCCGAAGATGCGCTGTGCGCTACCATGCTGAACCCGGACCTGGCTGCGGTCGTCGTCCACGAGGGATTTCCGTTCCGGTCGCGGCACGACGCGTCGGTGTTGCGAGATGTTGTCGATCCGCTGGCGGCCCTTGAACCGGCGGACGCCTCTGCCGTCCGTATCGCGCACGTCCTGCACGATGTGCGGCCGGAACTGGACATCTATCTATTATCGAGCCGCGACGTCGAGACCATGGCCGGCGATCCGCGGCTGGCAATGGTCAGGCGCATTTTCTATGCGATCGAGGAACTTCTGGAACTGCACCTGGCCGTACTTGAGGGAATTCGCGCCCGGTTCGAGACCCCGTTCTTCGACAACCTCAAGAAATATGCGCAGCGGCCGATCGGCACTTTTCACGCCCTGCCGATTGCTCGGGGCAAGTCCGTGTTCAAGTCCGACTGGATCCGTGATCTGGGCGAATTCTATGGCCCGACACTGTTTCTGGCCGAGAGCAGCGCGACCACCGGTGGTCTCGACAGCCTGCTGGAGCCGACCGGAAACATCAAGCGGGCACAGGAGCTGGCAGCACGCGCCTTCGGTGCCGATCGGGTGTATTTCGTCACGAACGGCACCTCGACCAGCAACAAGATGGTGGTCCAGGCCCTGATGGCGCCTGGCGACATCGCCATTGTCGATCGCAACTGCCACAAGTCACATCATTATGGTCTCGTCATGGCGGGTGCCCAGCCGCTGTATGTCGAAGCCTTCCCGCTGACCGAGTACTCCATGTACGGAGCCGTCCCGCTGCGCGCCATCAAGCAGGCGCTGCTGGCGGCAAAAGCCGAGGGCCGTCTCGACAGAATCAAGTTGCTTGATTTAACCAATTGCACGTTCGACGGCCATATCTACAACACGCGACAGGTGATGGAGGAGTGCCTGGCGATCAAGCCGGACCTTGTCTTCCTATGGGACGAGGCGTGGTTCGGGTTCGCGCACTGGTCACCGTTCCTGCGGCCGCGCACTGCCATGGGAGCAGCCGCGGACATCGAAGCGTGGCTGCGCGATCCCACAAGCGTCGAAGCGTACGAACGGCAACAATCGGCACTGGGTGATCGCCCGACGAATGATACCCTGCTGGCGACACGCCTGGTGCCGGATCCCAGAAAAGTGCGGCTGCGCGTCTATCAGACGAATTCGACGCACAAGTCGATGTCGGCCTTACGCCAGGGTTCGATGATCCTGGTCAAGGACGTCGATTTCCACACCGTCGAGGAACAGTTCCAGGAAGCTGTGTTCACGCACGCGTCGACCAGTCCGAACCAGCAACTGATTGCCAGCCTCGATGTCGCACGCCGGCAGATGGAACTTGAAGGTTACGGCCTCGTTCAAAATGCCATCGAAGTGGCTTTGGTGATCCGCCGTGAAGTCAATCGTCATCCGCTGATCTCCAAGTATTTCCGTATGGCGGGCGCGGATGAAATGATCCCGGCATCGTATCGCCAGAGTGGCTTTGTCGATCATCTGGCACCTGGCACCGACTGGGCTGCCGCACTGAAAAGCATGCGGGAAGATGAATTCTGCCTTGACCCGACCCGTATGACGCTGCTTTGCGGCACGGCGGGCTACGACGGCACATCGTTCAAGAACCTGTTGGCTGACCGGTACAACATCCAACTTAACAAGACATCGCGGAACAGCGTCCTGCTGCAGTCGAACATCAACAATACCAGGAGCGATGTCGCGCACCTGATCCGCGTTCTGGTCGAGATCAGCAGCGAGATCGACCGCCGGCTGGAACACGGCGGTGCGGGTGAGCGCGAGCAGTTCGCGGCCAGGGTGAAAAGCCTGATGACTGATGTCCCTGACCTCCCCAACTTCAGCTTCTTCCACGCAGCATTCCGGCGGGATGCAGGAGCGGAAACGCCCGAGGGTGACATCCGTGGCGGCTTCTATGCGGCGTACAACGCCGCAGGATGCGAGCATATCAGGCTCAATGATCCAGCGATCGACAGACGGCTCGACAACGGACCTCCGCTGGTCTCGGCCAGCTTCGTTATCCCCTACCCACCCGGGTTCCCCATCATGGTTCCTGGCCAGGTCATTACGCAGGAAACCATAGACTTCATGCGCAAGCTCGATGTGAAGGAAATCCACGGGTACAACGCATCAGAGGGTCTGAAGCTGATCAAGGCCGATGCGCTGGCGATGATTGACGGCCTCCATCGAACAGACGGACATTGAACATGTTTGATTGGTTTGCGGCAACACTCAGAAGCTACCCCGAGATAGCGTTGTTCCTGTCGCTTGGGATCGGCTACTATGTCGGCGGCTTCAGCTACAAGGGCTTCAGTCTTGGCGCCGTCACATCGACCTTGCTGGCCGCAATCCTGATCGGCCAACTCGGTATCACGATCTCGCCGAACGTGAAGTCGATCTTCTTCCTCATGTTCCTGTTTGCCGTGGGCTATGGCGTCGGCCCACAGTTTGTCCGAGGCATCGCCTCCGACGGCCTGCCCCAGGCGCTGTTCGCCGTGCTGGTCTGCGTCTTCTGCCTGGTGATACCGGTCGTCGTTGCCAAGCTGGCAGGTTATCACACGGGCTATGCAGCGGGGCTCTATGCCGGCTCGCAGACGATTTCGGCTTCGATGGGCCTGGCCACCGATGCGATCAACCGACTTGGATTGCCGCCTGATCAGGCAAAAGACATCCTGAATGCGATGCCAATTGCTTACGCTGTGACCTACATCTTCGGCACTGTGGGCTCTGCAATCCTGCTGGCTCAACTTGGTCCCAAGTTGCTGGGTATCGATCTCTATGCCGCCTGCAAGGCCTATGAGGAGCGCAATGCAGCGCCCACCGAAATGGGTGGCGCGGGTTCCGGTTGGCATCGTTGGGAATTGCGCGCGTTCCAGGTCGCCAATGGCGGGCGTGCCGTCGGGCTTACCGCTGCAGAAGCTGAATCCCTGGTCTCTGGCGCGCGCGTCTTCATTCAGCGCATCCGTCGCGACGGCCACATCGACGAGGCGACAGCCGATAGTGTCCTGCGAGCGGGCGATATCGTTGCGGTGGCCGGACCGCGTGACGTCCTGGTGGAAGTGCTCGGCCGCGAAGCGCGAGAGGTCGAGGACGCCGAACTGTTGAACGTTCCGGTGGAAGGCGTCGAGGTCTACGTCACCAGCAAGGATGTGCATGACAAGACCCTGGCTGAATTGGCAACCTTACCAGGTGCGCGAGGTGTCTTCCTGCGACGGATCGTGCGCGGCGCCACCGCGACGATCATGCCGATCCTGCCTACCACAAAAGTGCTGCGGGGCGACGTCCTGACGATCGTCGGGCGACAGCAGGACGTGACGGCAGCGACAAAGATGCTTGGCGTTGCGGATCGGCCGAGCGATGTGACCGATGTCGCTTTCGTCGGCGGTGCGATCGTTCTGGGCGCTCTGATCGGAGCCCTGGTTCTGAAGGTCGGTGGCGTGCCGTTCACTCTGTCGACCGCCGGCGGTGCACTGATCTCCGGTCTGGTCTTTGGGTGGCTCCGCTCGGTTCAGCCGACTTTCGGCCGAATTCCGTCGTCTACGCTCTGGTTCATGAATTCGGTGGGGTTGAACGTCTTCATCGCAGTGATCGGGATATCCGCCGGCCCCGGTTTTGTGACAGGGCTGCAGCAGCTGGGTGTCAGCCTGTTCCTGTGGGGTATCGTTGCGACATCGTTGCCGCTTATTCTGGCGATGTACGCCGGCAAGTTCATCTTTCGCTTCGATCCGGCCATCGTGCTGGGCTGCTGCGCGGGGGCAAGAACCACAACCGCGGCGCTGGGCATGGTCTGCGACGCCGCAAAAAGCCAGGTGCCTGCACTTGGCTATACAGTGACCTATGCGATCGGCAATACGCTGCTGACAATCTGGGGCATGATCGTGGTGATGCTTATGGCCTGACTGCACGAACGTTTTCTGAGATCCTGGGGGACAATCATGAGTGAGATCAGCCTGCGCAAATACGAATCGCTGAGCCCGTTCGAGGTGAAGGACGAGCTGATCAAGCTGGCGCGGGTTTCCACGTCGAAGTCCAACCTTGCGTTCCTGAATGCCGGACGCGGCAATCCCAACTGGGTGGCCACAAGGCCGCGGGAAGGATTCTTTCTGCTCGGGCAGTTCGCCCTGACCGAAAGCAAGCGGACGATGGACCTGCCGGCTGGCGTCGGCGGCATGGCGCAAGCAGGCGGGATAGCGGCGCGGCTCGACGCCTGGCTGACAAGGCACAATGACATGCCGGGCGCCGCATTTCTCGGTGACATGGTCCGTTTTGCGATCAGGAAATTCTCATTCGATCCGGACGCGTTCGTGCATGAGCTTGTCGACAGTATTATCGGCGACAACTATCCGGTTCCGGATCGCATGCTGGTGCACAATGAACGGATCGTGCACGAGTACCTGATGTGGGCGATGTGTGGCCAACCGCGTCCTGCGGGTACTTTCGACCTGTACGCCGTCGAAGGTGGCACCGCCGCGATGTGCTACATCTTCAAATCTCTGAAGGCCGCGCGCCTGCTGAACCCTGGGGACACGATTGCCCTGGGCGTTCCGATCTTCACGCCCTATCTCGAAATGCCTCACCTTGAGGACTACGACCTGAACGTCGTCAACATCAAGGCGGAACGCGAAGATACCTATCAGTTCACCGCGGAGGATTTCAAGCAGCTTGAAGACCCCAAGGTGAAGGCATTCTTTCTGGTCAATCCAGGCAACCCTACCGGTATCGCACTCGATCCCAACGGCATAAAACTGCTCGTCGATCTGGTGCGGACCAAGCGGCCGGATCTCATTATCCTGACAGACGATGTCTACGGCACATTCGTGCCGGGCTTCCGGTCATTGCTCGGGGCGATTCCACGCAACACGATTGGTGTTTATTCATATTCAAAGTATTTTGGATGCACCGGCTGGCGACTGGGTGTCATTGCCCTGCATCAGGACAACATCATAGACGAGATGATCGCCAATCTGCCCGAAGCGACCAAGGTCCTGTTGGACAAACGATATGGTCCGCTGACACTGACGCCGCGTGCCATGAAGTTTATCGACCGGATCGTCGCCGACAGCCGCGACGTGGCGCTGAACCACACCGCCGGCCTGTCGCTGCCGCAGCAGGTCATGATGACGATGTTCTCGCTGTTCGAGTTGATGGACGAAGGCAAGGAATATCAGAAGGCCTGCATGGAAATCGTGCATCACAGGTTCAGGCTTGCGGTTGAAGGGCTCGGCCTGGATCTGAAAGCGCCCGCCAGCTACGACGCGTATTACGGCCTGTTCGATCTTGAGTACTGGCTGAAGAACAACGTGAGTGCGGACGTCCTGGCCTATGTCCGGGCCAACGTCCATCCGCTCGATATCGTATTCCGTCTGGCAGAGGAGCATGGGATCGTTCTGCTGAATGGCGGTGGGTTTGCCGCGCCGAACTGGTCGGCGCGTGTGTCATTCGCCAATCTGGACGATCAGGCCTACGCCAATATAGGCAGAGCCGTTCGGGCGGTAGCAACGGGCTATGTCCGTGAATACGAGGCGGCAAAGCGCGCGACACCAAAGTAGCTTGTGGAATCGACCATGATAGCCTCATTCATCCGGTCATACCCCGAGGTCGTCATCTTTCTTGCCATCGCCGTTGGCGTGAAGATCGGCCGAATCAAGGTCTATGGCTTCAGCCTTGGCAATGCCACGGCTGTCCTGATCACCGCCACGGTCGCCGGTGCGGCGATCTCGGGTCCGTTGGGTGTCAGCTATGCGCCGCTGCTGAAGACTCTCGCATTTGCCCTGTTTGTCTTCGCGGTCGGATTTCACGGCGGCCCACAATTTTTCAATTCACTGGGTCTGGCGACGCTGAAGCAGGCCATCTTCGCCGTATTCGTGGCCATCGTTGGCCTGATGAGCGTGCTGACGGCATCGCACCTGCTGGGGCTCGACAAAGGTTCCGCAGCCGGCCTGGCAGCTGGGGCACTGACCCAAACGGCGCTGATCGGCACGGCAATCGCCGCGCTTGGCAGTCTTGGATTATCGCCTGAAGCACTCGCCGAGGCGCAATCCAACGCGGCCGTATCCTATGCGCTGACCTACATCTTCGGGACGGTGGGTGTCATCGCCTTCACGAGCCAGTTTGCCCAGCGCCTCATGGGTGTCTCTCTGAAAGAAGAGGCTCAGAAGCTGGAAGCCGAGCTTGCGGGCGGCACCGTCGCGCGTCCCGCACATGCGCTGGCCTATCGCAGGTTCGATGCCCGGGCATACAAGGTGACGCGAGCGGCCGGGCAGGCGGTGGAAGACGTCGAGGCGGCGATCGGAGAACGCGCGGCAATCCGGAGTGTTCGTCGCAACGGTGAAGTATTGGAACCGCCACCCGGCTTCATTTTGCAAAACGAAGACCACGTCGTTCTGACGGCGCGACGCGCCGGATTGGTTATTGCCGTCGACATCATAGGCTCGGAGCTTGAAGGAAAAGAGGTTCTCGAACCGTCAGACGGCATCCAGTCTCGCATCGTGCTGACACGTCGTGCGCTGAATGGCCGCCGTCTCGATGATATCGTGGCCTCGGTCGGTGACAAGGCGCGGGGTGTCTATCTTGATAGTGTGACACGAGCGGGGCAGGCATTGCCCATCGGTCCGGGATTGCAACTGATGGTCGGCGATATCCTGGTGATTGTCGGTCCGTCGGACGACGTTGCCCGGGTTACCGACGCAATCGGCGTGAACTACCCGCACAGCGAGCGCTCGGATCTGGCGTGGCTTGGTCTGGGGATGGTCGGCGGCACCGTGCTTGGGGCGCTGACATGGCAGGCTGGTGGCCTGATTCTGACACTTGGTGGCGGCGGCGGGATCCTGATCGCTGGACTGGTCGCCGGATGGTACAACTCCCGCCATCCATTGATCGGGAGCATTCCGCACGAGGCCGTGCGGTTCGCCTGGGACTTCGGTCTTGCGTTGTTTGTCTGTGTCCTTGGGCTGACGGCGGGCCCCTCGGCGGTTGCGGCTCTTATTGCCCACGGCCCGGGTGTGCTGGTCGCCGGGTTCCTGGTAACGCTGATACCGTTGATCGCCGGTGTCTATTTCGGACGCTACGTGCTGCGCATGAACCCGATCATGGTGTGCGGCGCTCTGGCGGGATCAATGACCCAGGACGCGGCGATGTTGGCCGCCAGCGAGGTCGCGGAAAGTTCCACCCCGGTTCTGTCCTTCACCGTGCCTTATGCGGTCGCCAATGTCCTGCTGACGCTGCTGGGACCAATCGTCGTCAGCCTGGCGTAACCCAGGTTCCGAGGCAGATTCGGCACCTTGTCGGTGGAGCCCCAAGGCATGATGTTCGATTTATGTTCTATTTCGTTGCAAGGTCGCGATCCTTCTGGCAGCATTGCGGCTCAGCTGCATGGGGGTTCGATCTCGACATCGATCGAGCGTTTTGAGGTATGGCGGACGGGCTGTTCTTCGCGATCTATCCGGATGTGAAAGCCGCGGCAGAGACCGCGCAGTGCGCGCGGCGTTTGCGCAGCGAACTTGGCATGAAGGGCAGCCCGCTGGCAGCCGAGCGCTTCCATATTTCGCTGTACCATCTCGGCATTCACCACGGCCTGTCACACCGTATCGTCGCCGAAGCGAGCGAAGCCGCCGCGACCATCGCGATGCCGCCGTTCAAGGTCGGACTCGATCGCGCGATGAGCTTTTCAGGCCGGCCAGGTAACCTGCCCTTCGTTCTTCTCGGCGACGATGGTGTCGCAGGGCTCTGCATGTTTCACCAGATGCTCAGGACGACGATGCAAAATGCCGGGCTGGGACGTGGCGCAAACCGGCACTATACGCCGCATATGACCCTGCTTTACGACGCCCGTCGCGTTACCGAGTGGACCTTCATTGAAACCATCGACTGGACCGTGCGCGAGTTTGTCCTTGTTCACAGCCTGCTCGGCCGGACGCGCCACATCTCACTCGCGCGATGGCCGCTGCGCGGTTGATTTTCACCCAGGCGCCAAACGGTGGTCCTGTCGACCGGGACACCGGTGCGGTTTCTATGCGCAGGCGCCCGGACGCAGGCGAATCGCACAAGGAATTTCCTCTCTTTCTGGACGCGGCTCGACGTGATG
>CAYZKM010000100.1:0-11412 GCA_964478525.1 uncultured Bifidobacterium sp. | reverse complement strand
CGTGCTGGAAATCGAGGAGCGCGACATGATCGAGCGCCTGCTGCGCCTGGCCGACAAGCCGGTGCGCGCGATCATGACGCCGCGGACGGAACTCGCCTGGATCGACCGCGCCAGCGCGCCCAAGGAAATCGCCGCGGCGCTGAAATCGGCCCCGCATTCGCGCTTCGTGGTGTGCGACCAGTCGATCGACAACGTGGTGGGCGTGGTGCAGGCGAAGGACGTGCTGGACCGCATCCTGGCGGGGGGCGAACTGTCGATCCCGGATGTGCTGCGCCAGCCCCTGGTGGTGCCCGACACCGTGACCGCGCTGGACGCGCTGGAGCGGCTGAAGGCCGATACGCTGGGCCTGGCGCTGGTGATGGACGAATACGGCAGCTTCGAGGGCGTGGTCACCGCCGCCGATGTGCTGGAGGCGATCGTCGGTGATCCGACGGATGCCGAGGCCCAGCCGATGGAAGCCGGTGCCACCGGCGAGGCGACGCTGGTGATGGACGGGCTGATGCCGGTCGACGAGGTGAAGGCCCGCCTGCTGCTGCCCGACCTGCCCGCCGAGGGCAGCTATCACACGCTGGCCGGCCTGCTGCTGGCGCTGCTGCGCCGGGTGCCCCGCGCCGGCGACCGGATCGTGTTCGGCGGCTGGCGCTTCGAGGTGCTGGAGATGGATGGCCGGCGGGTGGAGAAGGTCCGCGCCAGCACCGAGCCGGTGCCGGAGCTTTGATCCGCTCGGCTACTCCCCCGGGCTACTCCACCGTGACCGACTTCGCGAGGTTCCGTGGCTGGTCCACATCCGTGCCTTTCAGCACCGCCACGTGATAGGCCAGCACCTGCACCGGGATCGCATACAGGATCGGCGCGACGAACGGATCCACAGCCGGCAATACGATCGTATCTACTGAAATCCCCGACAGTTTCGCCGCCCCCTCGGCGTCCGAGAACACGATCACCTGCCCACCCCGCGCGGCCGCTTCCTGCAGGTTGGACGCCGTTTTCTCGAACAGCGGGCCCGACGGCGCGATGGCGATGATCGGTACCGCAGAATCGATCAGCGCGATCGGCCCGTGCTTCATCTCGCCGGCGGCATAGCCCTCGGCGTGGATATAGCTGATCTCCTTCAGCTTCAGCGCGCCTTCCATCGCGATCGGGTAGCAATTGCCCCGACCCAGGAACAGCACATCGCGCGCCTTGGCCACGCGATGGGCGATGGCCTGGATCGCGGCGTCCTTCTCCAGCACCTCGGCCGCGCGGGCCGGCACTTCCAGCAGCGCATCCGTCATGGCCGCCTCCTGTGCTGCGGTGATCGCGCCGCGGGCGCGTCCGGCGGCCAGTGCGAGGCAGGCCAGCACCGAGAGCTGCGCGGTGAACGCCTTGGTGCTGGCGACCCCGACCTCGGGTCCGGCCACGGTTTCCAGCACCGCGTCCGATTCCCGCGCCATGCTGCTTTCCGGCACGTTCACGATCGACAGCACCGTCTGGCCCTGTTCGCGCATATAGCGCAGCGCGGCCAGCGTATCCGCGGTCTCGCCCGACTGCGACACCAGCAGGCCCAGCCCGCGCTCGGGCATCGGCGGCGTGCGATAGCGGAATTCGCTGGCCACATCGCCATCGGTGGGAATGCGGGCCATCGCCTCGAACCACCAGCGCCCGACCAGGCCGGCATAGAAGGCGCTGCCGCAGGCGCTCATGGTGATGCGGGGCAGGGCGGCGAAGTCGATCCCCAGCGAGGTGGGCAGGCTGACGGCGCGGGTCGCCGGATGCACCATCCGGTGCAGCGTGTCGCCGATCACGGCGGGGTGCTCGTGCAGCTCCTTCTCCATGAAATGGCGGTAGTTGCCCTTGCCGATCGCCGCCCCGGTCAGGCGGGTCAGCTTCACCTCCCGGTCCACCGTGTTGCCGTCCAGGTCGAAGAATGCCGCGCCCTGGCGGTCCACCACGGTCCAGTCGCCATCGCGCAGATAGGCGATCCGCCGGGTCAGCGGCGCCAGCGCCAGCGCGTCCGAGCCCAGGAACATCTCGTCATCCCCGAACCCCACCGCCAGCGGCGCGCCCTGCTGCGCGCCGATCATCAGCTCCGGGTGGCCGGCGAACACCATCGCCAGCGCATAGGCGCCCTCCAGCCGTTTCAGCGCGGTGCCCGCCGCCTGCACGGGTGTCATGCCGCGCTGCAGATACAGATCGACCAGCTGTGCCACGGTTTCCGTATCGGTCTCGCTGGAGAACACCTGCCCGGCCGCCTCCAGCTCGGCACGCAGATCGGCATGGTTCTCGATGATGCCGTTATGGACGATGGCGACGCGGGCGGTGCCGTGCGGATGGGCGTTCTGTTCCGTCGGCGCGCCATGCGTCGCCCAGCGCGTGTGCCCGATGCCGGTCGTCCCGCTCAGCGGTGCCGCGTCCAGCGCGGCGGCCAGGTTGCCCAGCTTGCCCTCGGCGCGCCGGCGGTCGATGGCGCCGTCCACCAGCGTGGCGATGCCGGCACTGTCATAGCCGCGATATTCCAGCCGGCGCAGCGCGTCCAGCAGCAGGGGCGCGGCCGAGCGCGACCCGATGACACCAACGATGCCGCACATTCAGTGTTTGCCTTTCCTTGCCGCCCGCATCTCCGCCGCGCGCCCGGGCTTCTGCACCTGTCGTCCGCGCCCCAGCGCCAGCGCGTCGGGTGCGACATCGTCGGTGATGACGCTGCCCGCGGCGATCACCGCGCCATCGCCCACCGTCACCGGCGCCACCAGCGCGACATCGGATCCGATGAAGGCGTTCGCCCCGATCGTGGTCCGGTGCTTGGCATGGCCGTCGTAATTGCAGGTGATCGTGCCCGCCCCGATATTCGTCGCCGCGCCCACCGAGGCATCGCCGATATAGGTCAGGTGGCTCGCCTTCACGCCGGTATCCAGCGCGGCGGCCTTCAATTCCACGAAATTGCCGACATGGACATCGTCTGCCAGCACGGTCCCGGGGCGCAGCCGAGCGAACGGGCCGATGCGGCAGCCGGGGCCGATGATGCAGCCTTCCAGGTGGCTGAACGGGCGGATCTGCGCGCCCGCGGCGATCTTCACACCGGGGCCGATGAACACGTTCGGCTCGATGATCACGTCGGGCGCGAGTTCGGTGTCGGCGGACAGGAAGACCGAGGACGGATCGGTCATGGTGACGCCCGACTCCATGGCCGCCGCGCGCAGCCAGGATTGCAGCACCGCCTCGGCCGCGGCGAGTTCGGCGCGGGAATTGACGCCGGCGAGTTCCTCGGCCGGGGCTTCGACCGCGGCCACGCGCCGGCCATCGGCGCGCGCCAGGGCGACCAGGTCGGTCAGGTAGTATTCCCCGGCGGCGTTGTCGTTGCGCACCGCGCCCAGCCAGCGCCGCATGTCGGCGGCCGGTCCGCACAGCACGCCGGCGTTGCACAGGTCGATCGCGCGTTCCGCCGGCGAGGCGTCGGCATATTCGACGATGCGCTCGACGAACCCGCCGGCTGTGATCACGCGGCCATAGCGGGCGGGGTCGGCCGGGCGGAACGCCAGCAGCCCCAGGCCGATATCCCCGCCCGCGCGGCGGTCCAGCAGGGTGCGCAAGGTTGTCGAGCGGATCAGCGGATTATCGGCGTACAGGACCGCGACCTCGCCGGTGCCGAAATGTGCGGCCGCCTGCAGCGCGGCATGCGCTGTTCCCAGCCGGTCATGCTGCACCACGCAGATATGGGGCGCGGCCTCCTTCGCCACTGCCTCCATCCCCGGCCCGAGGACGACGACGATGCGGTCGAAGACGGGCGCGCAGCTTGCCAGCAGGTGGCGCAGCATGGATCGTCCGGCCACCTTGTGCAGCGGCTTGGGCAGGGCGGACTTCATCCGCGTACCCACCCCCGCTGCCAGGATAATGGCGGTTGCCTGCATGCCCTTCCCCTGCTTGGCTGTCGCGGGCTTGGGGGTAGCGGCCATCCGGGAACCCTGTCAAAGACAACCGCAGGGCGTCGGGTTCAATTCACGTTTCGGAGTGCAACATCGTGCCGCGGACCTTGCTTCTGGACCTCGACGGGACCCTGGTCGACACCGTCCCCGACCTGGCCGCGGCGCTGAACCGGCTGATGGCATCCCGCGGGCTTGCACCGTTCGACCACCCGGCCACCGCGGCGATGGTGGGTGACGGCGTGGCGCGCCTGGTGGAGAAAGCCTTCGCCGCGCGCGGGCGCGTGCCCGACCCGACCGCGATCGCCGAGTTCTCGGCCGACTATGCCGCCCACGCGGCGGTCGAAAGCCGGCCCTATCCCGGCGTGCCGGCGGTGCTGCGCGACCTGGCCGGCGCGGGCTGGCGGCTGGCGGTGTGCACCAACAAGCCCGAGGGCGCGGCGCGCAGCCTGCTGGCGGCGCTCGATCTGGCGGCGCTGCTGCCCACGATCGGCGGCGGCGACAGCTTCCCGGTGCGCAAGCCCGATCCGGCGCACCTGACCGCGACGCTGCTGCTTGCCGGCGGCACCGCGGACCGGGCGCTGATGACCGGCGACCATGCCAACGACGTCGTCGCCGCGCGGGGGGCGGGCCTGCGCTGCATCTTCGCCGCCTGGGGCTATGGCCCGCCGGCAATGGCCACGGGCGCCGCGGCGATCGCCCGCGACATCACCGAGATGGCCGAGATCGCGTCGCGGCTGCTGGCGGCGGACTGACCGGCGCGGGCTCGGAGGCCACGACCACCGGCGGATCGGCCCGCGCCGAGGTCAGGTACATCCGCGCCGTGCCGAACCACCGTGTCTCGAACCACAGCTGCACGGGGATGGGAATCGCCCCGGGCACCGGCTGCGCCAGCCAGGCGGACCCGGACAGCGGGCGGGTGCGGGCGGAGGCGTCGTCGGTGAACTTGAACCCGGCGACCACATGGCCGGTGAAGTCGCAGCGTAGCGCCCGCCCGGCGAAGACCGACCGCGTGGTGGGCGGCACGATCTCCTCGCCCCCGGTGCGCGCGGTCAGCTCCGAGGCCCGCCTGCCCTCATACACCAGCCCCCTGGCCTCGCACCGCCCCGTACGGGCCGCTCGGCGCAGCAGTTCGGCGGCGGCGCTGAGCGTGTCGGTCGACGCATCGCGGATCGCTTCGGGGACGGGTTCGTATTCCTTCTCCCGCGGCGGGACGATCCGGCGCACGATGGGGTGGCCGGATTCATAGTCGATCAGGGCGATCCGGTCCTCGCCGCGCCAGGCGCCGGTGCTGCGATACTGGTGGGGCAGGGGGGCGGTGGCGGACCAGCCGCCCTCGACGCTGCTGACCTGCCGCCCGGTGGAGAAGAACCCGAGCACGCCGGTGGTGGCGTAGGTGATGTCCATCCGGTAGCCGACGGGGCCGATCGACAGCATGGCGTCGACATCGGCGACATGCAGGCCCATGGCATAGACCTGGTAGGCCGCGTGGATGCGAGCCTGCGGTTCCGCCAGGGCGGGCCCTGATGGGGCCAGCATGGCGGTCAGGCCCAGGACCAAAGCCAAAGCGGGGGCGACGATGGCGCGCATGCCGCCAGAATTGGCCGGGATCGGCGGCGCGGCAAGCGCTTGTTGAATCCCGGGTGCTTGACAGGGGGAAGCGGCTGCGACTATCTCGCGCCGTCCTGACGGATGGGCGCGTAGCTCAGCGGTAGAGCATCGCCTTCACACGGCGGGGGTCACAGGTTCAATCCCTGTCGCGCCCACCATCCGTCGCAGAACCAGCCCCCTTCACACCCCGGTCCGCGATCGGCCCCAGGCTCAGGGCGTTCCGGGTTCGCCCAGATCCCACCAGATGCCGGCAAAGGCGGCCAGGCCCTCGCGCGCCGGACCCTTCAGGAAGTGCTCGTCCGGGCCGTGCTGCTTGCAGCCGTTGTAGCTGTGGGGAATCCAGATCAGCTTCACCCCCAGATGGTCGACGAACACATCCCCCGGCAGCCCGCCGGATGAGTTCGGGATCACCTGCACCCGCTTGCCGATGGATTTCTCCATGCTGGCGACCGTCCATTGCACCCAGGGATGGGCGGGGTCGGTGCGGCTCGCGGGCATGCGGATGCCGGCATTCTCGATCCGCACACCGGTGAAGCCCTCGTCATCCAGGTGCTTGCGCAGCGCGGGCATGAACGTATCGGCATCGGTATCGACGGTGTAGCGGATCTGGCAGTGTGCCCGCGCATTGGGGGCCACCGCGTTCACCGGATTGTCGGGCTGGCCCGACACCATCGCCAGCACGATGAAGCTGTTCCAGCCGTAGATCTTCTCGGCTGAACTCAGGCCGGGCTCGCCCCAGCCGGGGTCGATCGAGGCCGCTTCCCCGCCGCCGCCCACCGGACAGCCCGCCAGCACGGACCGCACCGCCGCCGGCACGCCGTTGCGCGGCAGCCAGTCGCGCACCAGGATCTTGCCGCGCCGGTCGATGATCGCGCCCACCGCATGGGTCAGCACGACCGCCGGATCGGTGGTCAGCCCGCCCCAATGGCCGGAATGCACCCCGCCCGGGCGCAGGTCGACGACCAGGTCGAAATGGTAGGTCCCGCGCGTGCCCGTGGCGATGGTCGGCACCTCGGGCATCACCCGCGGACCGTCCGATGCGATCAGCACATCAGCGGCCAGCGCCCCGGCATGGGCGGCCACGAATTCCCGCAGGCCGGTGGAGCCGCGCTCCTCGCTGGTTTCCAGCACCATCTTCAGATTATAGCCCAGCCTGCCGCCGCGGGCCTGCAGCACCGCTTCCAGCGCCGAGAGGTTCACCGCGTGCTGGCCCTTGTTGTCGGCGCTGCCGCGACCGTACCACAGCTCGCCTTCCTCGGTCAGCGTCCAGGGGTCCAGCCCGGCGCGCCACTGATCCTCCAGCCCGCGCACGGTGTCGCCATGGCCGTAGGTCAGCACGGTCTTCAGCGCCGGATCCTCGATCCTTTCGGCGGTCAGGATCGGCCCGAATCCGGGGCGCGGATTGGGATGGATGGCGACGGTGAAGCCCAGCCGTTCCAGCCAGGGGCGGATGGCGTCGTTCAGATAGAAGCGCACATCCTTCTCGTGCCCCGGGTCCTGCGACGTGCTTCTGATCGCCACCAGCTCGGCCAGATGGGCACGAAAGCCGTTGGTGTCGAAATGATCCAGCGCGCGCGCGATGGCGTCTTGCCTGGTGGCCATGGGGGGTGCTCCTGCAGAACCGCTGCGCGGACCCTGCCAGAGACGCCGCCCTGGTGCGAGAGGGTCCCCCCGCTCGGCAGGCACCGAGCGGGGGAGGGGGCACGTCAGTTGGGCGTGGGGCCGCCGCGCATGCCGTGCATGGCGTGGTGGCGCGCCATCATCGCGCCGGGACTGGCCAGGCCGGGCAACGACATCAGCGCGCGCACCTTCTGCGTGTCGTTCAGGACCGGCAGCAGCGCATCGCCGGCGGCCTTCACCGCGGCATGGGCCTGTTCCCGCTGGTCGCGCCGCTTGGTCAGCAGGGCCAGGCGGTCGGTGGTCGACATCTCCAGGAAGGCGGTGCGGCCGACATCGCCGCGGCTGGCCCGCATCTGGGCGGCGGTGTCCTGCAGGACCTTGACATAGGCATCCCAGGCCGGCGCCTGCGTGGGGGTGATTCCGATCTCGGTCCGCAGCGCCTTCAGCCTCTCGGCCGGGTCGCCCATGCCGGGGCCGCGCATCGCGCGCCCGTGACCCATCGGGCCAGCACCCGGGGCCTGCGCAGTGGGGGCCTGCGCATTGGGGGCTTGCGCATTGGGGGCCTGCATGCCGGCGGGCGGCGGTGTCCCCGCGCCAGGCCCGGCCGGCTGGGCCTGCACGCCCAGTCCCACGCCGCCGATCAAGGTACTGACGGTGGCGATCGAAAGGGCGCGGGTCATGATGTTCATGGCTTTGCTCCTGTGTTCCATAACGGCGTGATCCCGGCCGTTCCCGGTGCCGGCGGCTGCGATCCCGGGTGGGGGACTGCTCCGCCGGCACCCCCGATCTAGGTGCCAATCATGACCGCGTTGTGTCGGGGTCGCCCGAATATGTGACAGGGTTTGTCAGCCCGGGCGCTCGCCACAGATTGCTACATTTTTTCCGCCCCCGGGCCAGCCGGGCGGGCCTATTTTGCCGGAATGAACACCAGCCCGCATATTCTGATCGTCGATGACCATCACGAAATCCGCGACCTCGTGGCCCGTGCCCTGGTTCGCGAGGGGTTTCGCACCAGCACGGCGGCCGACGGCAGGGCGATGCGCAAGGTGCTGGCCGATGGGCGGATCGACCTGATCCTGCTGGACCTGATGCTGCCCGGCGAGGACGGGCTGTCGCTGTGCCGCTCGGTCCGGGCCGACAGCGATGTGCCGATCATCATGCTGACCGCCAAGGGCACCGAGGTGGACAAGGTGATCGGGCTGGAGATGGGCGCCGACGACTACCTGGCCAAGCCGTTCGGCAGCCGCGAGCTGATCGCCCGCATCCGCGCCGTGCTGCGCCGTGGCCCCGCCGCCACCGGGCGGGGTGCGCCGATGGAGGCCGGGCGGAAGTTCCGCTTCGATCGCTGGGTGCTGGACACCGATACCCGCGGCCTGCTGCGCGACGATGGCGTGATGGTGCCATTGAGCACCGGGGAGTTCGATCTGCTTCTGGTCCTGGTGGAACGCCCGCAGCGCGTGCTGAACCGCGACCAGCTGCTGGACCTGGCCCGCGGGCGGGCGGCGACGGTGTTCGACCGCAGCATCGACACTCAGGTCAGCCGCCTGCGCCGCAAGCTGGAGCAGGACCCCGCCGAACCGAAGCTGATCAAGACCATCTGGGGCGGCGGCTACATGTTCACGCCGAAGGTCGAGGCCGCATGAAACGGCTGTGGCCGAACACGCTGATCGGCCAGATGATCCTGATCCTGCTGGCTGGCCTGGTGGCGTCCCATCTGGTGGTGGGCTGGATCTACTCGGCCGACCGGGTGCGGGCGGTGCGCGCGATCGGCGGCTATGCGGCGGCACAGCGCATCGCCAACCTGGCGCGCCTGATCGACGAGGCACCCCAGGAGTGGCGCGCCCGCCTGATCGCCGCCACCGCCGATCCGCGGCTGCGCATCACGCTGTCGGTCCGGCCGCCGGCAGCGGTGGCAACGGCCGATACCACCGAGGCCGCCGACCTGCCGATCCATGAGTATCTGCTGGAACAACTGCCCGCCGCGCTGGCCGCCCGCATGCAGGTCGTTCTCGCCAAGCCGCTCCGCCCGCCGCCTCGCCCGGCCGAGGAGGCGCACCACATGGCCGCGCCCGGACCGATGCTGTGGCGGCGCCTGGTGGTCACGTTCCAGCTGGACGATGCGCAATGGCTGACATTCACGCTCAGCCTGCCCGATGTCCGCCCGCCGGTGCCGTGGCCGTTCCTGTGGCCGATGACGATCATGGCGGTGATCGTGGTGCTGGCCTGCGTGTGGGCGGTCCGGCGGGTGACTGCGCCGCTGGGCGTGGTGGTGCGCGCGGCCGAACGGCTGGGGCACGATGTGAACGCCCCGCCCATCCGCCAGACCGGCACGCGGGAGATGCGGCAGGCGGCGGCGGCGTTCAACGAGATGCAGGGCCGGCTGCAACGCCTGCTGCGCAACCGCACCACGATGCTGGCCGCGCTGTCGCATGATCTGCGCACGCCGCTGACCCTGCTGCGCCTGCGCATCGAATCGCTGCCCGAGACCGAGGAGCGGGAGCGGATGCTGGCCAGTATCGCCACGCTGGATGCGATGATCGACGCGACGCTGAAATTCGCCCGCGACAGCACCGCGCCCGAGGACTGGCACCGCACCGACATTGCCGCGCTGCTGGCCTCGATCGTTGATGACATGGAGGATGCCGGCCTGCCCGTGACCATGGCGCCGGCCGGTCCGGTGGTGCTGGCATGCCAGGCCGGGGGGCTGCGCCGAGCGGTGACCAATCTGGTGGACAATGGGCTGAAATACGGTTCGGCCGCGCGGCTGGCGCTGGAGACCACGCCCGAGGCGCTGCGGATCGTCATCGAGGATGACGGGCCGGGAATACCCGAGGCGGAACTGCGCAAGGTGTTCGAGCCGTTCTATCGTCTGGAAGAATCGCGCAGCCGGGAAACCGGCGGGTCCGGGCTGGGCCTGGCGATCGCGCAGGCGGTGGCCGAGGCGCATCATGGCGGGATCACGCTGGCCAACCGCCCCGAAGGGGGGCTGCGCGCGGTGCTGACCATCCCCCGCGTCCCCGTCTGGACGGACCGGCGCGGTGCCGGCGGCCCCAGCGATGGACACCCTGGCGATGGCCACCCGAGGGATGGCCGCCCAAGGGATGGACAGTCGCCGCCGCGCGGGCCGGCGGCTATGATCGCCGCCGGCGCGGGGGAGCATGCCCGAGGCGGGTGACCGCGCCCCGCCCCCGCCCCCGCCATGCCCCCGCCCGTTCCGTACCATCAGCCAGGCCGCCATCGATGCCGACATTCATGACCACGACCGAACTGCTGACCCGTTTCTGCCATGCCGTGGAAACCGGCGACGGGGCCGGGCTGGCGGCGCTGTTCACCGATGACGGCGTCTATCACGACGTGTTCTATGGTGCCTTCGCCGGGCGGGTGCGGATCGCGGCGATGCTGACCGATTTCTTCTACCGCGACGCACGCGCGTTCCGCTGGGACATGCACGACCCGGTCTGCGACGGGCATACCCTGTATGCACGCTATGTGTTCAGTTTCACCTCGAAACTGCCGGGCGCGATGGGGCGGCGGGCGATGTTCGAGGGGGTCTCGATCATGACACTGCGCGATGGTTTCATCGTTACCTACCGCGAGGTCGCCAACCCCATGCCCGGCCTCGCCGATCTCGGCTTCGCGCCCGAGCGGATGGCGAAGATCGCCCAGCGCGAGGGCCGCGACCTGAAGGCCAGGGCCGAGGCCGCGCGGCATCTGCTGGCGTGACCGCGCGGGCGGTGCGTCCTCGTCGTGGCCAGCCGGCGCTGGTCACGACGAGGACGGGCTGGCCGTGGGCCGCGTCAGTCCAGCAGCCAGGGCGAGGCCGAGGCCTGCGCGATCTGGCGCACCTGCTGCAGCAGGCCAGGCCCGACCGGAATGCCCTCGGCCATGCGCTGCTTCGCATAGGCCCATTGCGGGTCGCCGGCGACCATCACCGGGCGCGCCGGATCGATCGGGGTGGTTGCCCGCAGATCGCCGCAGAACTGCGCGACATCCTTCTGGAAGTCGTCATTGTCGCGGAACAGCGTCGGGTCGATCGCCAGGAAGAAATGGCCGATATCCATGCCCTGCGGCTTCTTGGTGTGCATCGGATCGGTGATCAGCGTCGCCCCCGACAGGCAGGACCCCAGGATGTTCACCATCGCGGCCAGGCCATAGCCCTTGTAGGAGGAGTTCTCGGGCGACCCGCCGAGAGAGGTCAGGAATCCGCCCTTCTCCTTGGCGACCAGCGGGTCGTTGCTGGGACGGCCCTCGCTGTCCAGCACCCACCCGTCGGGGGTGGGCAGGT
>CAYZKM010000099.1:0-11413 GCA_964478525.1 uncultured Bifidobacterium sp. | reverse complement strand
TGACCGTTTACGGTCAGCCGGAAAGCGCGCTAGCGCATGATCACGCTGAGCGGAATCGTGGCAGCGTGTGAATCATGCGATCAAACAACGAGATAGCGCGCTGACCGGTTACGGTCAGCCGGAAGGCGCGCTGGGCAGGCGGGCGGGGCGCGTTGGTGCCGCGTCCCGATGGTGGTACGCTTCCGCAAGGCCGGGACGACACCGGCCATCGATCGGAGGACATGAAACCATGCTGACCTCTCCCCGCCGCGCCCTGCTGGCGATGCTGGCCGCGCTCGCCCCGTTGACCGCCACCCGAAATGCCCAGGCCAAGGACGACAAGGGCCGGAAAAGCCTTGTCGGTACCTGGAAGCTGGTGGACGCCACGTCGAAGGACCCGGATGGCAAGCCGCTGCCCCGGCCGTACGGGCCCAAGGGCATGGGCCTCGTCACGCTGAACGCCGACGGGCGGATGATGGCGGTGCTGTGCGACGGGCGCACCAGCCTGCCCGACGGCGCGGCGCGGGACTATGCGTCCTATTGCGGCAACTACACCTTCGACGGCACCACGCTGGTCACGAAGGTCGATGCGTCATCGGCCGCGCGGATCGCCATCGGCAGCGACCAGGTGCGCACGGTTCGTTTCGACGGCAAGCGCCTGGTGCTGATCCCGCCGCCGGTGATGCTGAACGGGGTGATGCAGCACCGCGAGATCTTCTGGGAACGCGTCGGACCATCGGCCTGACCCGGCCCGCCCTTGCCTCGGCCGCGCCGGCGGCCCAAACAAGCCGGGGACACATGGCGGAGGAAGCGATGGGACGACTGGAGGGCAAGGTCGCCCTGATCACCGGTTCGGGCACGGGCATCGGGCGCGCCACCGCGCAGGCGATGGCGGCCGAGGGGGCGAAGGTCGTGGTGGCCGAATTGAACACCGCGGCCGGCGAACAGACCGCGCAGCTGATCACGCAGGCCGGCGGGCAGGTGATCTTCGTCAGGACCGATGTCACCGAACCCGACAGCATCGCGGCCGCGGTCGATCGCGCCGTGCAGCATTTCGGCGGGCTGCACGTGCTGCACAACAATGCCGGCGGGTCGACCAGCATCGACAGCACCGTCATCGACGCCCCGATCGAGGAGTTCTGGCGCGTCATCAAGCTGGACCTGTTCGGCACCTTCCTCGGCTGCCGGTTCGGCGTGCCGGCGATCATGAAGTCGGGCGGCGGATCGGTGATCAACATGTCGTCCAACGTCGCGCTGATGGGCATTCCCGGACGCGATTGCTACACGGCGGCCAAGGGCGGCGTGGCGTCGATGACCCGCTCGATGGCGGTGGAGTTCGCCCCGCAGAAGGTGCGCGTCAACGCCATCGCGCCCTCGGCCACCATGACCGACCGCGTGCGCGCGCTGGTGGCCGGCAACCCCGCGCTGGACAAGCTGGCGCAGTCGCACCTGGTGGGCCTGATCGAGCCGCAGGACATCGCCAACATGGCCGTGTTCCTGGCATCGGATGAATCCCGCATGGTGACCGGGCATGTCTATCCGGTTGACAGCGGCGTGACGATTTCCTGAACGGAGGAAACGACCCATGAAGATCAAGCGTGTCGAGCACATCGCCATCGCCGTCGAGTCCATCACCAAGTCGCTGGACCTGATGCGGAACACTTTCGGCCTGGACCTGGAATACGAGGAACAGATCGGCCAGACCCGGCTGGCCATGCTGCCGGTCGGGGAGACCTATATCGAATTGCTGGAAGGGCAGGGACCCGACTCGGGTGTCACCAAATGGATCGACGAGAAGGGCACGGGCCTGTTCCATATCTGCTTCGAGGTCGATGACATCGAGGGCGCGATCGCCGAGCTGAAGGCGAAGAACGTGAAGCTGCAGAGCGAGACATGGCGGACCGGCCATGGCGGATCGAAGATCGTGTTCCTCGATCCCGCCGCCACCGGAAACGTCGTGATCGAACTCGCCGAACTCGCACAGGGGCACTGAATCATGGCCGGTTTCGTTCATCCCGAATTCCTGGTCGAGACCGACTGGCTCGAACAGAATCTGTCCAACCCCGATGTGGTGGTGCTGGACTGCACCGTCCATCTGCGTGTCCAGCCCAGCGGGCCATACAAGATCGAGCCCGGCCTGGCGGATTACGAAAAGGGCCATGTGAAGGGCGCGCAATTCTGCGACGTGCAGCGCGACCTGTCGGACAAGGGTGCGAAGTTCAACTTCATGCGCCAGAACGCCGCCGATTTCGCCGCGGCGATGCGGGCCTACGGCGTCGGCAACACCACGCGCGTCATTACATACAGCACGGCGAACCCGTGGTGGGCGACGCGGGTGTGGTGGCTGCTGCGGTCCTTCGGTCACGACAATGCCGCGGTGCTGAACGGCGGGTGGCAGAAATGGTCGCGGGAGAACCGGCCCAGCGAGACCGGTGCCAGCCCGAAACGGCCAGCCGGCACCTTCGCGGTGCAGTCCGAGCGTGCGCTGATGGCCGACCTGGCCGAGGTGAAGGCCGCGATGGGCAACGGCGCGATCTGCACCCTGAACGCGCTGATGCCCGCGCAATATGCCGGCACCACCTATGGCCGTCCGGGCCAGATCCCCGGCAGCGTCTCGGTGCCTGCCGGGCATCTGCTGGACCCGGCGACCAACGCCTTCCTGCCCGCCGAGACGTTGCGCGAGAAACTGGCGGCGGTGGGCGCGATGGACCGCCCGGTGATCGCCTATTGCGGCGGCGGCATCGCGGCCACCGCGGATGCGCTGGCGCTGGTGATGCTGGGCCACACCAACGTGAAGGTCTATGACGCGTCGCTGTCGGAATGGGCCAAGGACGCATCCCTGCCCATCGCCGCCGGCTGAGGGAGACACCGCCATGCTGCTTCCGATGAACGGCCGCAACATCGCCTTCGACCTGGTCGGTGCCGAGGGCGCGCCGGTCGTGTGCATGACCCATTCGCTCGCCTCGGATGGCGGGATGTGGGCCGAACAGGTGCCGGCCCTGCTGGCCGGCGGGTTCCGCGTGCTGCGCCTGGACATGCGCGGCCATGGCGGCAGCGACCCGGTCGGCGGTGCCTACACGATGGGCCATCTGGCCGCCGACGTGGCCGCCGTGCTGGATCACCTCGCACTCGCCAAGGTGCACTATATCGGCCTGTCCATCGGCGGCATGCTGGGCCAGGCCTTCGCGATCGGCCACCCCGATCGCCTGCTGTCGGCGATGTGGTGCGACACCATGGCGCAGACCCCGCCCGGGTCGACCCAGGTCTGGGAAGACCGGCAGAAGATCGTGCGCGATGCCAACGCGCTGGAACCGATCGCGGATGCCACCGTCGAGCGCTGGCTGACCCCGGCAGTGAAGGCGTCGCGCCCGAACCGCTACAGGCAGATCCGCGACACCATCGCCGGCACCACGCCGGCCGGCTACCTCGGCTGCACGGATGCGATCCGCAACTATGATTTCGTCCCGCAGCTGCCGTCCGTGAAGGTGCCGGTGCTGGTGGTGTGCGGTGCCGACGATGCCGGCACCCCACCCGAGGCCAACCGGCGCATCGCCACCCTGGTCGCCGATGGACGCTACCAGGAAATTCCATCCGCCCGGCATTTTCCCAACGTGGAACATCCCGATACATTCAACAGCATCATGATGGGCTGGCTGCAGGCCCGTTGATCACGACAGAAGGAAACGACCATGCGTCTGCCAGACAAGATCGGTATCGTTACGGCCGCGGGCTCGGGGATGGGGCGCGCCGGTGCGATCCGGTTTGCGAAGGAGGGGGCCGCGGTCGCGGTCGTCGACCTGAACGCTGATGCCGCCAATGCCGTGGTGAAGGAGATCACCGACGCCGGCGGCAAGGCCATCGCGCTGTCGGGTGACCTGACCAGCGATGCCTTCGCCCGCGCCATCGTGGCCGACACGGTCCGTGCGTTCGGCGGACTTGATTTCGTCTGGAACCATGTCGGCCATCCCGGCCCCTCGGCCGTCGAGGGCATCGAGTGGGCCGACTACGACCTGGCCATGACCCTGAACGTGCGCACGGTGATGGTGACCACCGTCGCCGCGCTGCCGGAACTGCGCGCGCGCGGCGGCGGATCGCTGCTGTATACCGCGTCGACCTCGGGCCTGACGGGCTCGCAGTTCAGCCCGGTCTACAACGTCGCGAAGTTCGGCATCGTCGGCCTGGTGCATGGCCTGTCGAAGCGGTACGCCAAGGAGAAGATCCGCGTGAACGCCGTCTGCCCGGGCCCGGTCGACACCCCCATGCTGCGCGTGTTCGTCGCCCGCCCCGACAGCCAGCTGCCGCCGGGCGAGACGCCGGAGACGCTGGTGCAGAAGCGCGGCGGCCAGGTGCCGATGGGCCGTCCCGCGCGCCCCGAGGAAATCGCCAACGCCGCGCTGTTCCTGATCTCGGACGAGGCATCCTATGTGACCGGTGTCGCTCTGCCGGTCGATGGTGGCGCCACCGCGTGACGGCGGTACCCGGCGGGGCGATGGCGGCCGGACCGGCATCGCCCCCCGGGGGTATCCGATGATGCGCGCCCGCATCGCCGGCCTCGCCTGCGGGTCGCTGAGGCCCGGCGCGCGCAATACGATCGCCGATGTCCCGGGCGTGACAGTTGGCCATACAACGATCAACCGCGACGCCATCCGCACCGGCGTCACCGCGATCCTGCCGCATGGCGGCGATCTGTTCCGCGACAAGCCGGTGGCGGCGTCATACGTGCTGAACGGCTTCGGCAAATCCACCGGCCTGGTCCAGCTACAGGAGCTCGGCGTTCTCGAAACGCCGATCCTGCTGACCAACACCTTCGCCGTCGGCACCTGTGCGAATGCGCTGATCCGCCATGCCGTCGCCGCCAACCCGGCCATCGGGCGGCAGGCCGCCACGGTCAACCCCGTCGTGGCCGAATGCAACGATGGGTTCCTGAACGATATCCAGGCGATGGCTGTCACCGAGGCCGATGCCGCCGGTGCCATCGCCGCGGCATCGGCCGAAATCGCCGTGGGCTCGATTGGCGCCGGCACGGGCATGAGCTGCTTCGGCTTCAAGGGCGGCATCGGGTCGGCGTCGCGGCGCATCGGCCTGGATGGCACGACCTATCACCTGGGCGTGCTGACGCTGGCGAATTTCGGCCGAGCGGGCGATCTGCGGCTGCCGGATGGCAGGGTGATGGACCCGCGGACCGAGCGGCAGCCCGAGGCGGGGTCGTGCATCATCGTCATCGCCACCGACATCCCGCTGGATCATCGGCAATTGCACCGCGTGGTGCGCCGCGCCGGGGCGGGGCTGGCGTGGTGCGGGTCGTTCTGGGGGCATGGCAGCGGCGATATCGCGCTGGGCTTCACCACGGCGAACCGCGTGCCGCATGATGCCGGCCGGGCGGTGCTGCCGATGGCGATGCTGGCCGAGGCGAAGATCGACCGGCTGTTCCTGGCCGCGGCCGAGGCGACGCAGGAAGCCGTCCTCGACGCGCTGGTTGCGTCGGAAACCATGACCGGGCGCGACGGCAATACCCGCCCGGGGCTGCGCGGTTTCCTGCCGTCGCCTTCCGGTTGACCGGCTACGCGGGCGCCGGCATCCGGTCCATCACGTCGAGCTGGATCAGCTTCTCGTACGGGCCGATCATCGATTGCGGTGCCAGCTCCACCATCAGCCGGTTTTCCAGCCAGAACTCGATCACCTGGAACAGCGTCGGCCCGCCGGGCGGTCCGCGGTCGCACAGCCGGGTCAGCCAGCCCTCGCGCTTGCCGATCGCCTCGATCGTCGCCTGGTCGGTCTTCACCGACAGCAGCAGATGGAACGAGCTGTACTCCGCCTTCGCCGGGGTATCCTCGGTTCGCACCATCCCCGGCCCGTCGGGGCGCAGGTGCAGCCCGGTCGGATAAACCTCGATCGCGGTGCCGTGCGCATCGCCGCTGACCGCCATGAAGGAATTGCGGAACCCGCCGGGGAATGGATAGGACTTGCCGCCCATCACCTCGGCCAGGACGTCGGACACGTGGCGCGGATCGTCGGCCGGGATGGACACGTGGTGGATCATGCGGCTTCTCCTTGTGCTGGTGGGTCTCGCTGGGGCGGGACATAGGATGCCCCGGCCGATCGTCCAGCCGCAACACGCAGCTTTGACCCAGGTCAACGACGCCGGCGCGGCGCCCGTCCAGGATCGCCCGCCCAGGGCCAGGAGACCGTCATGACCGACGCGCCGGAACCGCTGCACGACATCGCGCATCTGGGCGCGGTGGAACTGCTGACCCCCGAACCGGCCGAGAGCTGCCATTTCTTCGAGACCGTGCTGGGCATGGAGGTGGCGCACCGCACCGCGGATGCGACCTGGCTGCGCGGCTATGGCGACCATGCCGCCGCGACCCTGAAGCTGACGGCGGCCAGCGCGGCCGGGGTGGGCGTGATCGCCTGGCGCACCGCCAGCCCGCAGGCGCTGGAACGGCGGGCCGCGGCGCTGACGGCGGCGGGGTTCGGCGATGGCTGGACGAACGGCGATTTCGGGCGCGGGCGATCCTTCCGCTGCCACGACCCCGAGGGCCATCGGTTCGAGCTGTACTATGAGGAGCAGCGCCACGTCGCCCCGGCGGCGACGCGCTCGCGGCTGAAGAACCTGCCGTCGCGCTATCCCGCCCGTGGGGTCGGCGCGCGCCGGATCGACCATCTGGCCCTGCTGTGCAAGGACGTCGCCGCCAACCGCGGCTTTGCCCAGGCGATGCTGGGCCTGCGGCTGCGCGAGCAGGTGGTGTTCAACGACGGCGCGACCGAGATCGGGTCGTGGCTGAGCCCGTCGCCGGTGCATCACCAGCTGGCCTATGTGCTGGATGCCAAGGCCGGCGATGCCCGTCTGCACCATTTCGCGATGTGGGTAGACGAGCGCGAGGACGTGCTGCGGGCGGCGGATATCCTGTCCGAGGCCGGCATCTTCATCGAGGCCGGGCCGGCGAAGCACAACAACTCCCAGGGGTTCTACCTGTACAGCTACGAGCCCGGCGGCAACCGGATCGAGATCTATGCCGGCAGCTACCTGGTCTTCGCGCCGGATTTCGAGGTGGTGCGCTGGAACGAGCGGGAGCGCGCGGGCGGCGTCTACTGGGGTGGCGCCCTGCCGGACAGCTTCATGACCTATGCCACGCCCGACCTGCCTGATGTGCCGGTGAGGCGGATTCCGGTGGTGGACCCGCGCTAGCGCGCTTTCCGGCTGACCGTAAACGGTCAGCGCGCGCTAGCTCATTGTTTGATCGCATGATTCACCCGCTGCCACGATTCCGCTCAGCGTGATCATGCGCTAGGACAGGCCCGGTCCGCCCATCCCTTTCGCCAGGGTCAGGCGGCGGGGCCGAACAGCGCTTCGACGTCAGCTTCGGTCATCTTCAGCGCGCCCCCGCCCTCGGCCTCCATCACCGAGGCAACCAGGGCACGCTTCTTCTCCTTCAGGATCTCCATCTTCTCCTCGATGGTGCCCTGCGTCACCAGCCGGTGGACGAACACCGAGCGGGTCTGGCCGATGCGGTGGGCACGGTCGGTGGCCTGGTCCTCGACCGCGGGGTTCCACCAGGGGTCGTAGTGGATGACCGTGTCCGCCGCCGTCAGGTTCAGCCCGACGCCGCCGGCCTTCAGGCTGATCAGGAACACCGGAACCTCGCCCTTCTGGAACCGGCGCACCGGCGTCGCGCGGTCCTTCGTCTCTCCGGTCAGCATCACATACTCGACAGCCTCGTCGGCCAGGCGCTGCTCGATCAGCGCCAGCATCTCGGTGAACTGCGAGAACAGCAGCACCCGCCGCCCTTCCGCCAGCATCACCGCCAGCATCTCCATCAGCCGGTCCAGCTTGGCCGACCCGGCCTTGTTGCGCGCCACCGATTTCAGTTTCAGCAGCCGGGGATCGCAACATGCCTGGCGCAGCTTCAGCAGCGCGTCCAGCACGATGATGCCCGACCGGGCCAGGCCTTTCTCGGCGATGGCGGCCTTGACGCGGGCATGCATCGACAGGCGGATGCCCTCGTAGACGGCCTGCTGGCGGTCCTCCAGCGCGATGCGCTCGGTGATCTCGGTCTTGGGCGGCAGTTCGGTGACCACCTGTTCCTTGGTGCGGCGCAGCAGGAAGGGGCGGACGCGGCTGTTCAGCATCGCGCCGCGTTCCTCGTCACCATGCTTCTCGATGGGCATGCGATAGCGGCTGCGGAACGATTTCTGGTTGCCGAGGAAGCCGGGTGCCAGAAAGTCGAACAGCGACCACAGCTCTCCCAGATGGTTCTGCAGCGGCGTGCCCGACAGGCAGATGCGCTGGCCCGCCTTCAGCCGCAGCGCCTGGCGCGTGGTCTCGGCGTTGGGGTTCTTGATGGTCTGCGCCTCGTCCAGCACCACGACGTGCCAGTCCTGCGCCGTCAGGATCGCGTGGTCGCGCGCCAGCAGGGGATAGGTCGTCAGCACCAGGTCATGGTCGGGGATGTCGGCGAACCGTTCCTTGCGTGCCAGCCCGTGTAGCGCCAGCACCCGCAGCCGAGGCGCAAACCGTGCCGCCTCGGCCGTCCAGTTCGGGATCAGGCTGGTCGGGCACACGATCAGCGCCGGCCTGGCCAGCCGCTTGGCGGCTTTCTCGATGGCCAGGTGCGCCAGGGTCTGGATGGTCTTGCCCAGGCCCATGTCGTCGGCCAGCACCCCGCCCAGGCCGGCGCCACGCAGGAACTGCAGCCAGTCGACGCCCTGCTGCTGATACGGCCGCAGCGTGCCGCGGAAGCTGGCCGGCACCGGGGCGCGGGGGATCGTGTCCCCGGCCTCGCGCAGCATCCGCCCGAGGTCGCGCAGCGCCTCGCCGCCGCGCCAGATCAGGCCGGCGCGGGCTTCAAGCGCCGCCAGGTCGGCGGCGTCGTGGCGGGCGAAGCGGATGGCGCCGTCATCGGCGCCCAGCACCCCGCCCTCGAACAGCTCGATCAGCGCCTGCAGGGTCGGGCGGATACGCCCCAGCGGGATCGCCAGCCGCCGCCCGTCGGGCAGCGCCACGACATAGGGGCGCTGTTCGTCGCCTTCCAGCGTCGTGGCGGTGCCGGGCTGGCGGATCAGGCGCAGCAGGGCAGGGATCAGGTCGATCCGCTCGCCATCGACCATCACGCCCAGATGCAGCTCCAGCCAGTCGACGCCCGAGCTGGTTGCCAGATTCGCATCGATCGCGCTGTCGGTGGCGATGACGTGGAACGGGAAGTTGCCGTCGATCTCCACCGTCCAGCCCTCGGCGCGCAGCGCCGGCAGGTCCTTGCCGACGAAATCGATCCAGGCGGCCTCGCTGTCATGGAAGGCCAGGGCGAAATCGTCGGAATGGGCGTGGCGGTAATAGGTCGGGACGGCGCGCGCGACCCGCTCGAAGCCCAGCCGAGCGAGGCGGTCGACGGCCTCGGCCTCGGCGCGATGGTCCCGGTGTGGTTGGTATAGCGCGCCCTGATGGGCGAATACGGCGGGCTGTCGCTGGCCGGTGCTGGGGATCGGGATCGGGCCGTAGTCGAACGACAGGCGGACCAGCGGTTCGCTGTGCAGCGTCGCGACGGCCCTCTGCCATGGTTCGCGATAGCCGTAGCTGCTGGCCGGCAGCGCGCCCTGCAGCAGGCGCAGGCGCGGCACCGGGTGGTCGGTCAGCACCATCGGTGGCGGCAGCTCGTTCGGCGCCGGCACCGGCAGGCTGGGCAGGCGGCGGGCGATCTCGGCGCGCACGCGGGCGGCGGTCTCGGCCGGGATCGGCGGCGCGGCCAGCAGGCGCGAGACCACCGCGCCAGGCAGCTCCAGCGTCACGGGTCCGACCTGGCCCGCCGCCGCATCGACATACCATGGCGTCGGCGCGCGCGCGCCCAGCAGCGGCGGCGGCAGGGTCAGGGTGGCGCGCTGCGATCCGTCGGCACCAAGGTCCCAGCCGATCTCGCCGGCGCGTGGCGGGCCTTCGGTCAGCGGCATGCCGTCGATGCTTTCCCAGAACACCCGCCCGGTGCCCAGCACCCGGTGCAGCGTATCATCGGGGTCGTCGTCCACCGGCAGGCGGCCGCTGGCCTGGCGGCGGGCCAGGCGCGAGAGGATCACCTTGTCCGAGGGGCGCAGGAAGCGGGCATTGTTCTGCACCTGGTTCGGCGGGTACTGGCGCGCGCCCGAGAAGCTGCCGGATTTGCGCAATGTCGCGGTGAAGGGCTGGATCTTCAGCGGCGGCACGCCCGGCTGGGCGGTGTCGCGCGACAGCACATACAGCACCCGGTTGCGGACCGCGTCCGGATAGGCCTCGCTCTCGTCCTCGGCGCCGGTCTGCAGCGTGTGCAGCCAGTCGACGATGGGCAGCGGCAACGGCGCATCGGCCGGCACCGGCGTCCGGCTGGCCTGCGGCGGTTGCGCGATGGCGGGCGGGAGCGCCGCCTGGCGGGCCAGCTGCCGCCGATGCGCGGCGATCAGCACCGCGGCCAGGTGCTTGCAGTGCGTCCCGACGGGGCAGGAACAGACCCCCCTGACCCGCACCGCCCCGGGTGCCTGCTGGTCGATGACGATCCGCTGCACATAGGGTCGCGGCCGCGTGCCCAGGGTTTCGGCGGTGATCGCCGATCCGTCCGGGGTGACGCGCAGTTCCATGACCCGTCCGCGCAGTTCGTAGACGCGGCCGGCTTCCAGCGTCGTCGGAGAGAACAGGCGCCGGATCGCGTCATCCGTCAGCGCCAGCTCGACAGGGGGTGAAGCGACATGCACGATGAACATGACCCTATCATGAACCGTCCCATCGAGTCGTGACGAAACCGCCCCTTTCCCCATATCCGCCCTTGCGCGCGCCACGGCGGCAATGGTCTGCTCGGACCAGCAGGCAAGGAGACGGGACATGGCGGAACTGCCACGCAGCGAGGGGGAACTCGCACTGGTCGCCACCGCGCGCCGGGTGCTGCCGGGGGGCGGCTTCGGCAACCTGACCTCGGACATCATCATCGCCCGCGGCGCCGGCGGCCGGGTATGGGACGTCTCCGGCAACGAGTATGTCGACTTCCTGCTGGGGTCCGGGCCGATGTTCGCCGGCCACGCGCATCCCGAAGTGGTGGCTGCGGTCATGGCGCAGATCCCGCTGGGCGTGACCTTCTTCGCCAACAACGAACACGGCATCCGCTTGGCCGCGGCAATCGTCGATGCGGTGCCCTGTGCGGAGAAGGTGCGCTTCACCTCCACCGGGACCGAGGCCGATACCTATGCGATGCGGCTCGCCCGCGCCTATCGCCGGCGGGACAAGATCCTGAAATTCGAGGGCGGCTTCCATGGCATGAGCGAGTACAGCCTGCAGAGCATGGCGCCGCGGCGACCGGGCAACTTCCCGCAGGCCGCGCCGGACTCGCCGGGCATTCCCCGCTCGGTTGCCGGCGACATGCTGATCGCCCCGTTCAACGATCCCGACCTGGCCGCGAGCATCATCTGCGAGAACCGCGAG
>CAYZKM010000098.1:0-11456 GCA_964478525.1 uncultured Bifidobacterium sp. | reverse complement strand
ATCCGCTATCGCACCCGCGACCTGACCCGGCTGCTGCCCGGCACCGCGCGGACGATGCGGCGGATGGAGAAGGTGACCGGGCGGTCCGACGACATGCTGATCGTGCGGGGCGTCAACATGTTCCCCACGCAGGTCGAGGAGCAGCTGCTGAAGTCCGAGGCGCTGACAGGACATTATCAGATCGTGCTGACCCGCGAGGGGCGGATGGACGACGTCGCGGTGCATGTGGAGGCGCGGGCGGAATATTATCGGCCCGGGGCGATGGAACCCGAGGCCGAAACGGTGGTCGCGCGCATCAAGGACACGATCGGCCTGACCACCCGGGTGGTGATCGAACCGCCCGGGGCGATCGAACGGTCGCTGGGCAAGGCGAAGCGCGTGGTGGACAACCGCCCGCGGGGATAGGGCCGCAACGGCACCCCCTTGCCGCCACCACGCCCTGTCCTACACTCCCGCCGCAACGCCGCCGCTGCCCGGCCCGAGGAAACGCCCGAGGAAACATCGGAAACCGCTCTGCGTTCCAGACAACAGGAGCTTCCATGCCCAGCGACACCGCGCCCGCCTCGACCGAGTTGCACCACCTGACCATCGCCGAAGCCGCCCGCATGATCGAGCGGCGGCACCTCTCGCCCGTGGAACTGACACGCGCCTTCCTCGATCGGATCGCCGCCATCGACGCGCAGCTGAACGCCTATCTGCTGGTCACCGCCGACCACGCGATGGCACAGGCCAGGACCGCGGAAGCCGAGATCATGGCTGGCACTTATCGCGGCCCCATGCACGGCATCCCGTATGCCCTGAAGGACATCTACTGCACCGCCGGCATCCGCACGACCTGCCATTCGCGCACCCGCGCCGACTATGTGCCCGCCGCCGACGCCACCACCGTCGCGAAGCTGTCCGAGGCCGGCGCCGTCCTTCTGGGCAAGCTCTCGACGCATGAATTCGCCCATGGCGGCCCGTCCTTCGACCTCGCCTGGCCGGCGGCACGCAACCCCTGGAACCGCGATCACTTCACCGGCGGGTCATCCTCGGGCTCGGGCGCCGGCGTCGCCGCCGGTCTCATGATGGGTTCGCTCGGCTCCGACACCGGCGGTTCCATCCGCAACCCCGCCGCGCTGTGCGGCCTGGTCGGGCTGAAGCCGACCTACGGCCTGGTCAGCCGGCACGGCGTCTATACAAACTCGTTCAGCTACGACCACGCTGGCCCGATGACCTGGACGGCCGAGGACTGCGCCATCCTGCTGCAGGCCATCGCCGGCCATGATCCGAACGATCCCGCCAGTGCCACACAGGAGATTCCCGACTACGCCTCGGGCCTGAAGTCCGGCATCAAGGGCATGCGCATCGGCGTGCTGCGCCATCTGTACGAAGACGACGTGCCCACCTCACCCGAGGTGAAGGCCGCGCTCGAAGCCGCCTACGACGTGCTGCGCGGCCTCGGCGCGACGATCGAGGATGCGCGGATCCGCCCCGCCGCCGACTATCACGCGGTGAAGATCACCGGCGCCGAGACCGAGCTGTTCTCCGTCCACGAACCCGTCCTGCGCACACGCCTGAACGATTTCGGCGCCGATTTCCTGGGTCGCGCATTGGGCGCGCTGCTGATCAGCGGGGCGGACTACATGCGCTCGCAGCGGCAGCGGCGGCTGATGATCGCCGAGATGGCCCCGCTATATGCCAAGTACGACGTCCTCGTCACCGCCGCGCCAGGCCCCGCCGCCCGGCTCGACAGCTGGCGGACGATCAATTTCTGGCAGCGCAATTCGGTGACGACGCCGTTCAACGTGACCGGCGGACCGGCCCTGGTGCAGTGCATCGGCTTTTCCGCGGCGGGGCTGCCGATGTCGATGCAGATCGTCGGACGCCCGTTCGCCGACGCGACGGTGCTGCGCGTCGCGCAGGCTTTCGAATCCGCCACGCCCTGGAAATCCCGCCGCCCCGTCCTGGATCCGACGGCCCGCTTCCCCACCGCGCAGCCGCCGGTGCCGGAACCCGAGACGGCCACCATCAGCCAGGCACGGCGGGACGAGATCGCGGGCATCTGCCGGCGGGCCGGCCTGACGGTGCCGGAACGGCATTTCGAGCAGCTTTGCGCCACCGCCCCCTATGTCGAGGAAATGGTCGGCCATCTGCGGCGCGACCTGGCCTTCCACGACGAGCCAGCCAGCGTGTTCCAGTTCTGACCGGCGGCGGCCGGCGCCCTAGCGCGCTTTCCGGCTGACCGTAAACGGTCAACGCGCGCTATCTTATTGTCTGATTGCATGATTCACACGCTGCCACGATTCCGCTCAGCGTGATCATGCTCTATCGTGTCAACTGGAACGAGTTCCCGGCCGTGATCGTTTCGGGACAGGGGATGGCGGCGGTCACGCCGTCGACGAGCAGGATGCGGACCGCCAGCGCCACCCCCGCCCCGTCATCCCGCACGCCGGGAAACACCAGCTGTTCCGACACGCCGCAGCACATCGCGTTCCAGGCCGGAAACTGCCCATCCCCGTTCAGCGCCTGATGCACATCGGATCGCGGCCGCCAGATCGCCGCGCGCGCCGTCACCCCGCCGGCGGTCACCGCCAACGCGACCGCGTCGCGGTTCAGCAGGCACCATCCGTCCAGCGTCACGGCCAGGCCGTCCTCGGTCGCGACGGGATGCAGCGCCAGCACCCAGCGTGCCGCCAGCGCGGGTGTCTCGGCCGGTGGCCAGTCCGGCAGGGCGAACAGGCGCACATGCGGGCCTTTCGGCTTCTCCAGCGTGATCAGCAGATTGGGCGCCGGCAGAAGGTCGTCCCCGTCCACCGGCATCGCCGCCGTGATCACCGCCACCAGGGCGGGACGCATCGCGGTGCCGATCCCCACCTCGGCGCAGGCCTGGTCGACCAGCGCGCCGATCGCCTGCTCGCGCGGCAGCGCCAGCAGCGCGACATGCGTGAACCCCAGCGTCCGGGCCTGGTCCACGAAGGCCTGCCGCATGAAGGAGCGATGCGCATCGAACCCGACCAGCAGATAGGCATCCTGGCGAGCCATCGCCGCACGCCGCTGATGCGCCAGCCATTCCAGGATGCGCAGGGCGCTGTCCTGCAGCGCCGCGGGCAGCAGGGCGATCGCGCCGGCCAGGGCATTCAGGACGCGCGCCCGGAACAGCGGGTTGGGCTCGACGAACAGCGCCCGCCCCCCCGGATTCAGGACGCGATAGACCTCGTTCAGGAACAACCGCGCCGCCCGTGGCGAATCGCAGCGGACCGACCCGATGATGGTATCGACGGAAACATCGCGCAGGCAGGCGCCGATCTCGTTCACCGCGACCAGCGTCGGCGCCGCACCGTCGGCACCGCCGCGGCCGTCCCGCAGCCGGTCGGCCGAGTCGTCCATCACCGTCAGGGCGGCGACCGAGTCCTCGGCCGCCAGCGCCCCGGTCAGCCCGGACACATCCGATCCGATGACCAGCGTGACGCCGAACGCCTCCGGCCAGTGATCTCCCGCCGCCGCGATGACATCGGCGGCGGATACACCCAGGGATCGGGGCGCGACGCGATCGGCCTGCCCCAGGACGATCACCCCGTCCTCGATCGCATAGACGGCGCGGCAGGCGCTGCAGACCAGCTGCCGGGACCAGGAATCCCGCAGCGTGCCGCGGCAATCCGGACAGCGCAGGCAGGACGGCAGCGCGATGTCGACGTCGGCTGCCACCGATCAGCGCGCCTTGAACACCGGCTTGCGCTTCTCCTTGAAGGCCTGGATGCCTTCCTTCATGTCTTCCGACGCGCGCACCCGGGCGATGGTCTGGCTGATATCGACCATCTTCTCGATCGGGCCGACCGGCATCACCTGGCTGACCAGGCGCTTCAGCGCGCCGATCACCAGCGGGGCCGATTCCAGCAGTTCCTGCGCCATCGCCAGCGCCGCCGCCTCGTGCTGGCCGTTCGGCACCACCTTGTTGACGAAGCCCACATCATAGGCCCGCTGCGCCGGAACCTTCGAGCCCAGCAGCATGATCTCCATCGCCAGCTTGTGCGGCATGCGCGTGACCAGCGAGCTGATGCCGCCCGCCGTCGTGCCCAGCTTCGCCTCCGGATAGTAGAAGGTGGTGCTTTCCGTGGAAACCATCAGGTCGCACATCATCACCATCACGATCGCGCCGCCGATCACCCAGCCCGTGGTCGCCGCGATGATCGGCTTCTCGGTGTCGTAGCCGATCGTCGGGATCGACCGCCACAGCTCCGGCAGGTCGCTGACATCCGCACCCGACGAAAACGCGCGATCGCCGACCGAGCTCAGGACCGCCACGCGCTTGTCGGGGTTCGCGTCGAACGCCTTGAACGCCTGCTGAATCTCGACGGCCACCGCCTGGTTGATGGCGTTCAGGCGGTCGGGGCGGTTGATGCGGATGATGGAGATCGGGCCGCGATCTTCGACGGTAACGGCAGACATGGTGGTGCTTCCTCGTTGTTTGTGACGATCAGGCAAGGGCGCTTTCATAGGCGGCCCAGGCATTGGGGCTTTCGCGGATCAGGATCTTCAGGCTGGCGACGGCCTTCCCATGCTCACCCAGCCGGCCCGACCGGCACGCCGCCGACAACAGGCCATGGATGTAGTACGCGATGTATTCCGTCGTGGTGTTGATCCCCTTGAACGCCGGATTGTCGTCCAGGTTCGTATAGTCGACCGTATCCAGCGCCTTGCGCAGCTCGGTCTTCGCCAGGCCGATATCGACCAGCAATTGCAGCTGGTCCAGCTTCGGTGCGCGGAACTCGGCCTCGATCACGAAGGTCGCGCCGTGGACGCGCTGCGCGGGCCCGAACTCGGCGCCCCTGAAGCTGTGGGCAATCATGATGTGGTCGCTGACGGTCAGGCTGAACATTCAGTCGGTCCCATAGGAAATGACATGGCACAGGCCGCCCGGCGCCAGGATGGCCGGCATCGCGGTGGGCAGGTCGGTGAAGCGCGTCGGTCCTTGCAGCAAGACGTCATAGGCGGCATCGGACAGCAAATCGAGCGCGGTGCCAAGCCGTTGCGCATGGGTCCGCCGCCCGCGCATCGGCGGGGCGATGGCGCCGACCTGCGAGGCCACGATGCGCAGCCGCCGAGCATGGAACGCCTCGCCCAGGGGCAGCGCGGGGGCGGCGTCGCCGTACCAGCTCGCCTCGATGATGCGGGCTTCGAAGGCGGCGCGGGACAGCGCCAGGCGCAGCCCCGCCTCGGTGGCCGAGGCATGCACGATCAGCTCCTGCTCGTCTGGGGCATCGGCGGGAAGGGCAAAGCCGCAGCCGAACCGGCGGGCCAGCGCGCCACGAGACGGATCGGTGTCGACCACCGTGACCCGCGCGGCGGGGATGCGCGCCAGCAGCGATGCGGCCAGCAGCCCGACGACGCCGGCGCCGATCACCATGATGCGCTCCCCGGCCAGGGGGGCGGCGTCCCACAGGATGTTCAGCGCGGTCTCGGTATTGGCGGCCAGCACGGCGCGCGGGGTCGGCACCGCGTCGGGCACCGGGATGCACATCGCCGCCGGAACCAGGCACAGATCCTGGTGCGGATGCAGCACGAAATACCGCCCGCCATCGCCGGATCGGCCAACCAGGGCGTAGCCGTATTTCACCGGAAAGGGGAAGGCGCCCCCCATCAGCGGCGCCCGCATCGCCTCGTACTGGTCGGCCGGCACGCGCCCGGCGAACACCAGCGCCTCGGTGCCGCGCGACACCCCGCTGGCCAGGGCACGCAGCAGGACCTGGCCAGCAGCGGGGGCCGGCAGATCCTCCCGGCGCAGCGCACCGACGCCGGCCGCCGTGGTCCAGAACGCCCGCGCCAGGGTCATGCAGTCCGGTCCAGCGAGATATCCACCAGCACGTCGGCGCCCATCCGGTGCACCGTCCAGCCGAAGCGCCGCCCATCCCGCAGGGCGGTGGCCGGAGGCAGCGCGAAGCCGCGGATGCCGGCCCCCATCAGCAGCGGCGCGATGGTGACGTGCAGCCGGTCCAGCAGCCCGGCCGTCAGGAAGCGCGACACCGTCACCCCGCCGCCCTCCACGAACACCCGCCGCAGCCCGCGCTCGGCCAGCGCCCGCAGCAAGGCGGTCAGGTCCAGCCCGTTCTCGCCCAGCGGCACCCGCACCACCTCGGCCTGCCCGACGCGGTCGACGGCCTGGGCATCGGCGGCGCAGACCACCAGAGTGGCGGGCCCGTCGGTGAAGACGCGCCGGCCCGGATCCAGCCGCAGGCCAGGATCCACCACCACCCGCACCGGGCTCGGCCCCTCCACCAGCCGGGTGGTCAGCTGCGGATCGTCGGCCTGCACGGTGCCGGCGCCGACCACCACGGCGTCGAACAGGGCGCGCAGGCGGTGGGTATGGGCGACATCCTCGGCGCCGCTGATCCAGCGGGATTCGCCGTCGGGCATGGCGATGAACCCGTCCAGCGACTGTGCGACACGGCCCAGCACGAAGCTGCCATCGGGCGTCGCGGCCGGCCGCAGCAAAGGGCCGAACAGCGGTACGCCGGCATCCTCCGCCGAACGCGACAGCAGGCGCCGCCAGAGCTCTGATGTCATGGACTCCATGATGGCGCAGTAACATGCCGGTGGCCGGACCGGTAGCACCAAGGCCGGTCAGGCGCGCGCCGACAGCGAACAGGGCGCGACCTGCCGGCCATAGGCCAGCGCTCCGGTCGCGCCATAGCGCGGTGCCGATGCGTGGGGGCGGATCGCCGCCGCCACCAGTTCGATCACCCGGCCTTGCACGGCCATGGCGCGTTCCAGCAGGGCGCGATTCTCGGCTGCCAGGTCGCGCAGGCGCCGCGCGGCATGGGGGCCGGGATCGTGGTCGGCGGATGGGGTGGGGATGGCGATGACCAGGGCCTCGATCGCCGCCTTCTTGGCTGGGGCCAGGGCGGCGACGGTGGCCAGGTCCAGTGCGCGCAGGGCGGCGTTCTCCTGTTCCAGGATCGTGGCCAGGGTGTCGGCCGATGTCGGTGCGCCGGTCATGTCCGCTTGTCCTCCTGCATCCGCAGCAGCGCGCCCTGCACGGCGCCCGCCAGGCCCAGGCCGCCATGCGCGGCGATCTTGCGGGCCATTTCCTGGATCAGCATGGGCTTCCAGGCCGCCTCGGCCGACCCGCCGCCGAACAGGCCTTTCGCGGTGTCGATCGTGTCGAACATCGGGCGCAGCAACTCGCCGATCGCCATGGCCTCGAAATCCTGCGCCGCCTTGCGGATGCGGGCAGGATCGGCGGGACCGGCCGGCGCCGGCGCGGCGGTGGCGGGATGGGCGGACGGGCCGGCAACGGGCGGGGCCGAGATGGGCGGGCGGAGCAGCGGCAGGGCGGTCATCAGCGCACCACCAGGTCGGCCTGCAGCGCGCCGGCGGCCTTGATCATCTGCAGGATGCTGATCATGTCGCGCGGACCGATGCCCAGCGCGTTCAGGCTGGACACCAGCTCGCGCAGGGTGGTCCCGCTGTTCAGGATGCCCAGCTTGCGGTCCTTCTGGTCGTCGACCTGGATATCGGTGCGCGGCACCACCACCGTCTGCCCGTCCGAGAACGGCGCCGGCTGGCTGACGACCGGCGTCTCGGTCACGCGGATCGTCAGGTTGCCCTGGGCGATCGCCACCGTGCTGATCCGCACATTGGCCCCCATCACGATGGTGCCGCTGGCCTCCTCGATCACCACCACGGCGGCGTTGTCGGGCACCACGCGCAGGTTCTCGATCATCGCCAGCGCATCGATCGGGTCGCGCCCGGCCAGGTCCAGCGTCACCGTCCGCGGGTCGGTCGCCTTGCCGACCGGGCCCAGCGCGCCGTTGATGGCGGCGGCGATGCGCCGCGCCGTGGTCAGGTCGGGGTTGCGCAGGCCCAGGCGCAGGCCGGCGCCCTTGTCCATGCGGAACTTCACCTCGCGCTCCACCGTTGCGCCATTGGCCACCCGCCCCGCGGTCGGCACGCCGCGGGTGACCGAGCTGGCCGCCCCGCGCGCCGCGATCGCGCCGGTGGAGACCGCGCCCTGCGCGACCGCATAGACCTCGCCGTCGGCACCCAGCATCGGCGTGACCAGCAGCGTGCCGCCGGTCAGGTTGGACGCATCACCGAGAGCCGAGACCGAGATGTCGATACGGCTGCCGCTGCGGGCGAAGGCGGGCAGATAGGCGGTGACCATGACGGCGGCGATGTTCTTGGTGGACAGCTTGGTGACCTGGTCGCGGGTGTTGACGCCCAGCCGTTCCAGCATGCCGATCAGGGATTCGCGGGTGAACACCGCGCTGTCCAGCTTGTCCCCGGTGCCGTTCAGCCCGACGACCAGGCCGTAGCCGATCAGCTGGTTTTCCCGCACACCCTCGACATCGGCGATGTCCTTGATCCGCACCTGCGCGGCGGCGGTGCCGAGGCCCAGCGCCAGGGCGAGGAAAGCGGCGGCCAGCCGCGGCCAGCCGCGGCGTATGGACGCGGTCATAGTCATGGCGGTAACGGCATTTAAACGGATTGCGACCATACTGATGGCGGCTCGCAAGCGGCGTGCCAGCCGGACATGGCGGATTCCCGGGGGTTTCGCCCGCTGCCTGGTCGGCAGGATGTGCCGAGCGGCAAAACCGGCAGGGCGGAAAGGTGACGAGGTGATGGCATGATCCTGGGTATCGGACCGCCGGTGACGACAGGCCGGCCCGCCGTGGCGGGTGCCGCGACGGCCGGGCGCGCCCGGTTCAGCCTCGGCCAGGCGGTGGCGAGCGAGCAGCCGGCGCGCGCCGGGGCGGCGGCGGAGGTGGCGCTGGGCGGGTTGCTGCTGTTGCAGGAAGACCCCGGCCAGGCGGACGACCAGGACCGGCCGCGCCGTCATGCGGGGCTGGTGCTGGACGAGCTGGCGGCGTTGCAGCGCGCCTTGCTGGGCTCGGGCGATACCGGGGCCATCGCGGAACGGCTGCGCCATCTGCTGGAGACCGTGCCGCCGGCGACCGACCCGGCGCTGGCCGCGGCGATCCGGATGGTGACGCTGCGTGCCCGCATCGAGACCGCCCGCATCGAGATGGCCCATGCAACGGACCGACCGCCCGGCCGGTGACAGGTCCGGCAACGTTGCCATCCGCCGGCCTCGCCCCCTGGTCACGCGCCCTGTTCACACCCCCTTGGCGCGGCGCCACGGCGCGGCTATAAGCCCGCGCGATCGCGACCCGGCATGTTCGGCTGATGCCGCCGCATGACGATGAGAGCGCAAGCGGAACCAGACGGCAGGACCGACACACATGATGGTGACGTTGCCACCTGACTATCGGCCCGGCGAGGATGAGGAGTTCATGAACCCCATCCAGGTCGAGTATTTCCGTCAGAAGTTGCTGCGCTGGCGCGCCGATCTTCTGAAGGAAGCCGACGGGACCCTGGCCAGCCTGTCCGAGGGCGGCATCCATGAAGCCGACATCACGGACCGTGCCAGCGTCGAAACCGACCGGGCGCTGGAGCTACGCACCCGCGACCGGGCGCGCAAGCTGATCTCCAAGATCGACCAGGCGCTGAACCGTATCGAGAACGGCACCTATGGCTATTGCGAGGAAACCGGCGAGCCGATCGGGCTGCGCCGCCTCGAAGCCCGCCCGATCGCGACCATGTCGATCGAGGCGCAGGAGCGGCACGAGAAGATGGAGCGCGTCCACCGCGACGATTGACGCCGCGATGGCCGGCCGCCGTCACCACGGCAGCAGGATATCCATCAGCTGCTGGCCCCAGCGCGCGGTCTGCACCTCGGTCAGCTGCCCGCGCCCGCCATAGGCGATCCGCGCCTCGGCCATGCGGTCGTGCAGCACGGTATTGTCCGAGGCGATGTCCTGCGGGCGGATCACCCCGGTCACCGCCAGTTCGCGCAATTCGCTGTTCACCCGGAATTCCTGCCGCGCCGCCACGACCAGGTTGCCGTTGGGCAGCACCTGCGTGACGACACCGGCCAGGCGCAGGGTGACCGCCTCGTTGCGCTGGATCTGCCCGTTGCCGGCATTGTTGTTGCTGCTGCTGACCGACATCAGCTTGGCCGGATCGACGATGGTCTTGGGCAGCAGCGCCTGCATGCCGAAGAATTCCGGCATCCCGCCGGCCTCGGCGCTGCTGCGCGACGCGGAGGAGACGTTCTTCAGGTTGGCATTGTCGTTCATGTTGACCAGGACGGTGACGATGTCGCCGACCTGTGCGGCGCGCTGGTCCTTGAAGAAGGCCCGCGACCCCGCCCGCCACAGCGAGTTCGCTTCGTTCGGCGTCGGCTCGGGGGTCGGCATCGGCATGGTCACCGGCCGCCATGTCGCCTCCCGCGTCGGATCGGCGGTGGGCGTCAGGGCCGGCGGGCGGCCGATTTCCGAGATCCGGCCCAGCGAGCCGCAGCCGCCCAGCACCAGGCAGGCCACCAGCGCGGCCGGCGACAGCCGGCGCGACGCGCTCACAGCCCGTTCGCCAGGGCCGTCCCGCGCGGGCCGGCGGCGATGGGGCGGGTTTCGGGCGAGATGCGGACCCGGCCCGGCCCGATCACCTCGGCTTCCAGCACGGCGCGCGACGAGGGGTTGCGGACGCGGATGCGTTCCCCGGTGGCACCCGATTCCAGCGCCACCCCCTGCCCGACCAGCGACAGGCCGCCGTTTTCCAGCGTCATCTGCACCAGCGAATCGCGCTGCACCACGGCCGGGCGCATCAGATCGCCGCTGGCCAGCGGCTGGCCCGCCATCAGCTGCCGCCTGGTCTGCATGCCCACCGCCTCGCGCAGGCTGCGGGCGACCTCGCCGCGCACCAGCGAGGTGCTGACCCGGGCCATGTGCACATCCTGCGGGCGCAGGACGCTGCCGGCGGCGATCCGGCTGGTGGGCACCGGAAGCTCGACGGCCTCGTCCACCTGCCCGCCGATGCGGGTGGTGATCGGATCCATCCCCTGGCCCGTCACCGCCAGCAGCGCGGTGAAGCGCCCGGTCGCGCTGTTGTAGTCCAGTTGCACGACGGCGGGGCTGGGCGCGGATTCCAGCGGCACGATGGGCGGGGTGAAGCCGGCCATCTCGATCACGCAATCGGCCACCGCTCCGGCGGCGATCAGCGCGGTGCGCACGGCGTCCAGCGCGTCCTCGCGCCGCATCGGCCGGCCCGGCCATTCCAGCACCGCGCGGTCGGCGTTCGAGGTCGGACGCCACTCCACGCTGAACTGCCGCGCGATGGCGCCCAGCTGGGCGGCGCCGACGATGATGCGCCCGCCCGGGCCGGGGCCGGGGCCCAGGATGCGGTCCGCGTTCGGGCCGGCATCGTCGAACAGGTCGCGCAGGAAGACGTACGGCCCCTGCAGGGTCGCCATCGCCCGCAGGCTGGCCGCCTGGGCCGGCGCGGCGGCGGCAAGCAGCATGGTGGCCAGGGTCAGGATACGCATCGCATCACCGCAGGTTGGTCAGGGTGGAGAGCATGTTGTCGGACGTCGTGATCACCCGGCTGTTCATCTCGTAGGCGCGCTGGGCGGTGATCAG
>CAYZKM010000097.1:0-11595 GCA_964478525.1 uncultured Bifidobacterium sp. | reverse complement strand
TGCGCCGGTTCACGGCCTTCGCCGCCTCGATGTCGTCGCTGATGCAGGTCGGGAGCATGTTGCCGATGAAGAAGCCGGGGGCGGTCCGCTTCGCCGCGGGCAGCGCGGCCAACGAGGCCGGCATGTGCGACAATGACGCGTTGGCGAACACCACCCCTTCCGCGATTTCCCCGGCCAGGGCGACCATGCGCCGGCGCAGCGCGGCGATGATGATCGGCGGCAGGCTGCCAAGCCCGTCCTGGGCGCGGAACCGTTCCACGAACGAACGGATATCGCCCAGCGGCCTGCCCGGCGTGACGCCCATGCGCACATGCGACGGCCCGTGCGCGACGCCGATGCCCAGCCGGAAGCGCCCGCCCGATACCTCGTGCATCACGGCGGCGGATTGCGCGAAATCGGTCACGGTACGCTGATAGATCGGTGCGATGGCGGTGCCGAACGGGATGGTGGCGGTGTTCCACGACAGCGCCTCGCACAGCGACATGTTGCCGAACGGGCTTGGCGAGAAGATGCCCGCGAAGCCGCGCCGCTCGACCTCCTGCGCAACCTCGATGGTGCGGCGACGGCGGCCGGGAACGGCGATCAGGCAAAGCGCGGGGTGCTTGGCTTCGGACATGGGGGGCGGGATTCCTGGATCGTTTTCATCAGCCTAACGCATGACCACGCCGGGCGGAACCGCAACGGCATGGGAATCGCGCGGTCAAACAAAGAGGTAGCGGCACGCGCTACGCGGGCCGGGACGGGGGAACGGGCCCGGCGGCATCCGCCTCGAACCGCGCGATCTCCGCCTCCAGCGTCACCCCGCGCGCCACGCCCGGCACTTTCGCATCCAGCCCCGTCGCCCGCAGCAGGTCACGCACATGCCCATGCGCATCCACGATCGTCAGGCTGACCCCGCGCGCCGCCAGCCGCCCGTGCAGGTCCGCCAGCATCGCCGCCCCGGCCATGTCCATCGCCGGAGACGCCGACAGATCACAGAACACCACCCGCAGCGACGGCCCGGCCGCGGCCACACGGTCCATCACCCGGGCCAGCACATGCTCCACGTTCAGATAGCGCAGCGAGGCCTCGGGGCGGAACGCCAGCACGCCGGCGGGCACCTCGTTGTCGGGATGGCGGTCCAGGTCGGTGAAATGCGGGGTGCCGAGCATCCGCCCCAGGAACGCGACATGCGGCGAGGAGACCTGCGCCATGATCATCAGCACCGACACCAGGGCGGCCAGCAGGATGCCCTGCAGAATCCCCAGCAGCAGCACGCCCGCCAGCGCGGCCAGCGCGGTCAGCAGGTCCACCCGGCTGATCCGCCACATGCGCGCCAGCGCCGGGATGTCGACCAGCCCCCGCACCGCCATCAGCACCACCGCCGCCAGCACCGCCCGCGGCAGGTCCGCCACCACCCAGGCGAAGCTGACCAGGCACAGCGCCAGCGCGCCCGAGGCCACCACCAGCGACCACCGCGACCGCGCGCCGGCACCCTCGTTCACCGCGGTCTGCGACAGCCCGCCCGCCACCGGATAGCCGCCGAACGCCGCCGTCGCGGCATTGGCGACGGCCAGGCCCAGCAATTCGCGCCGGGGATCGACGGTCTCGCCATACTTGGCGGCGAAGGTGCGGGCCGCCGCCACACCCTCGATATAGGCCAGCAGCATGCATCCCATCGCCAGCGCCACCACGCCTTCCTGGTCGCGGGCGCGGATCACCGTGAACACCGGCCGCGGCAGGCCGGATGGGATGGGGCCGGTGACCGCGACGCCGAAACGGGCCAGGTCCAGCCACGCCACCGCCAGGATCGACGCCGCGACCACCGCCAGCGCCACCGGCCAGCCCGGGCGCAGCCGCTCCCCGGCCCATAGCAGCCCCAGCGCCGCCACCCCCAGCCCCAGCGCCACCGTATTCACCCCACCCGCCTGTTCGGCCAGCATCCAGACCCGCTCGATGACGTTCTGCCCGCCACCCGGCACGCCCAGCAGGGCCGGGACCTGTGCGAGGGCGATGGTCAGGCCGGCGCCCGCCTTGAACCCGGTCAGCACGCTGTCGCTGATCATCTTCACCAGCACACTGAGGCGGAACAGCCAGGCCAGCAGGCACAGCACCGCCACGCCCCAGGCCGCCGTGGTGGCGATCTGCACGGCATGGGCCGGATCGTCGCCGGCCATGATGCCGACCGTCCCGGCGATCATCAGCGAGATCGCCGAGGTCGGGCCGACCGCCAGGTGACGCGACGACCCAGCCAGCGCATAGCCCAGCCCGCCCAGCAGATAGCCATACACGCCAAGCTGCGGCGGCAGGCCGGCCAGCGCGGCATAGGCCAGCGAGACCGGGATCGCATACGCCGCCAGTGTGATGCCGGCCACGAGGTCGGCCAGCCGCCATGTCATCGGGAAGGCGAACCGCCGCGTCGTCATCCTGCCGGTCCCCCGCGCCATCGCGGAAACGATATCGCGTGCAACGATCCGGCGACATCCCCGTCTGGTTCCGCCGCCACGTCTGCGACTAGCGCATGATCACGCTGAGCGGGATCGTGGCAGCGGGTGAATCATGCGATCAAACAATGAGCTAGCGCGCGCTGACCGTTTCCGGTCAGCCGGAAAGCGCGCTAGGATGGCGGCAACGGCGATGGGGCAGGACAGATGGCGTGGCGGCGCGTAGCGGATCAATCGGTGCCCTGGACCTGGCTTCCGCTGGCCTGCGCGATGCTGCTGGCCGCCTGCGGCAACCCCATCACGGTCGAGCGCCTGGACGCCCGCACCGTGCAGACCGAGCTGACCAGCAACGCCTTGACCACCGGGCGCCTGAGCGGGGCGACCCAGATCGCGCTGCGCCGGCTGGACCTGCTGGCCTTGTTCGAACGCGATGCCCCGGCCGCGATCCAGGCGACCAACCGCGCGGTCATTGCCGCGAACGGCAATCCCGACCTGGTCTTCGCCATGGCCGAGATGGCCTTCCTGGAAGGCGAGCGATCGAACGACCGGGCCTATTTCCTGGCCTCGGTCATCTATGCCTATGCCTATCTGTTCCCCTCCCGCCCCGAGGCTCGGCCGAACCCGTTCGACCCGCGCCTGCGCACCGCTGCCGATCTGTACAACCGCGCCCTGACCCGCGCGCTGGCAAACGACGCGGGCACGCAGGTGGACCTGAAAGCCGGCGAGTACAGGCTGCCTTTCGGTGCGACGCTGACCGTCGCCTATGATCCCGCCACCGCGCGCTGGGCCGGCGGCAAGCTGGCCAACTTCATCCCTGCCGCGGAACTGCATGTCGAGGGCCTGCAGAACCGCTATCGCGAAACCGGCCTCGGCGCCCCGCTCGCCGCCGATATCGCCCCCGCCGCCACACAGGACGGGCTGTACATCGCCCCCAACCTCAAGCTGCCGGTCACCGCCCTGCTGCGGCTGGACATCACGCCCACGGCCCTGACCACCGGGCGCTTCAACGGGCAATTGCTGCTGTACCCCGGCAACGAGCACCAGCGGATCGAGATCGGCGGGCAGACGGTGCCGCTGGAGATCGAGCCGACCGCCGCGTTCGCCTATGCGCTCAGCAACTCCTCGATCTGGAAGTCCGAGATCGCCGGTTTCTTCCAGAACGACCTGTTCGACACACTGCCGACCCAGCTGTTCGGCCTGGAGCCCTATCAGCCCGGCCGGATCCCGGTGGTGCTGATCCACGGCACCGCCTCCTCGGCCGGGCGCTGGGCCGACATGGTCAACGACCTGCAGAACGATCCCGAGATCCGCGACAAGTTCCAGTTCTGGCTGTTTTCCTACAACACCGGCAACCCGATCGCGCTGTCGGCGCTGCGCCTGCGCGATGCGCTGACCGCGACCGTCGCCCGCCTGGACCCGCAGCGGCGCGACCCCGCGCTGCACCACATGGTGCTGGTCGGGCACAGCCAGGGCGGATTGCTGGCCAAGCTGCAGGTGATCGACAGCGGCACGCAGATCTTCGACGCGTTCAGCAACCGCCCGCTGGACCAGTTGCGCCTGTCGGCCGAGACGCGCGCGACGCTGCGCAACGCGATGTTCATCAAGCCGTTACCAGATGTCTCGCGCGTGATCTTCATCGCCACCCCGCATCGCGGCAGTTTCCGCGCCAGCATCTCGATCGCGCGCCTGATCGGGCGGTTCATCTCGCTGCCGCTGGGCGTGACGCGCATATTCGCCGAAACGCTGACCGGCAATGCCGACGCGATCCGGATGGATCCCAACCGGCTCGGCGCCGGCAGCGTCTATGGCATGACCCCCGGCAGCCCGATGGCCACGGTGGTGGCGGATATTCCGGTCGCCCCGACAGTGGCGGCGCACTCGATCATCGCGGTCGCCGGCGACGGGCCGGTCGAGACCGGCGATGACGGGGTGGTGGAATACAGCAGCGCCCATATCGCCGAGGCGAAGTCCGAACTGGTGGTGCGCTCCTCGCACTCGGTGCAGGCCAACCCGCTGGCGGTGGCCGAGGTGCGGCGCATCCTGCTGCTGCACTGGGCGGAATCCTGTCCGATGGGCTGCTATCAGACCGCCCCGTCCGTGGCCGATGCCTACCCGGCCCGCCCGCGCCCCGGCCCGGTCCGGCGCACCGCCGCCGCCCGGCCGTGACCGTGGTGGCACGCCGCGTGGCCGGCTGGCTGGCGACCGGGCTGGGCGGGCTGGTGCTGCTGGGTGGCGGGCTGTGGGCGGCGATGGCGCTGTGGATCCGCCTGGTGGCTCCACCCGCCGGTGCGCTGGCGGGCGGGGCCATGGTCCTGCTGACGCTCGTTGCCATCGCCGGCCTGGTGTGGCGCCGCTGGCGTGTCGTGGCCGCCTGGGCGGCAGGCTTCGCGATCGTGGCGGGATGGTGGGCCGCGCTGACACCATCAAACGACCGCGCCTGGGCGCCCGACACCGCCCGCACCGTGCACGGCACGATCGAGGGTAACCGCCTGGTCCTGCACGATGTACGCAACTTCGCCTGGCGCAGCGACGACGATTTCGACGAACGCTGGGAAACCCGCAGCTACGACCTGGATACGATCACCGGCGTCGACCTGTTGATGTCGTACTGGGCCGGCGAGGCGATCGCGCATTCCATCATGAGCTTCGGCTTCGCCGACGGGCGGCACCTGGCGTTCTCGATCGAGATCCGGCGCGAGAAATCCGAGGCCTACTCGGCCGTGGCCGGGTTCTTCCGCACCTACGAACTGGCTGTCATCGCCGCGGATGAACGCGACGTGGTGGGCGTGCGCACCAATGTCCGTGGCGAGGATGTGCGCCTCTATCGCATGCGCATCCCGCCCGAGCGCGCGCGTGCGCTGCTGGTCGCGTATGTGCAGCAGGCCAATGCGCTGCACCGGCGGCCCGAATTCTACAACACGCTGACCACCAACTGCACGACGCAGATCTTCCGCATGGCACGCGCGGTGAAGCCCGGCCTGCCGCTGGACTACCGGCTGCTGCTGGCGGGATTCGTGCCCGATTATGTCTACGGCAACGGCGGGCTGGATTCGCGCCTGCCATTCGAGACGCTGCGGCAGCGATCACACATCAAGGGGCGGGCGAGCAGCGACGACCCGGCATTCTCGGCGCGGATACGGGACGGCGTGCCGGACCCGCGCGCGGGATCGTAGGCGGGCGTCTGCACGGACGCATCTACAGCGCGTTCAGCGCGTCCACCACCTTGCGATCCAGCACGATCCCCTCGGTCCGGCGGATCGCGCGTTCGCGGAAGGCGCGTTCGGACGGAATGCGGATTTCGTCCACCCCGTCCTGGCGCGGCGTCGCCTTCACCTGGCGCACCAGTTCCTCCATCTGCGCGGCGAACCCGTCGCCGCCCAGCATCACCGCCGGATCCATCGCGATGAACAGGAAACCATAGTCCCGTACATTGCCGTTCGTCAGCGCCGCGCCGGCCAGCAGACCCAGCGCCTGGATCGCGAAGGACAGCCCATAGCCCTTGTGGCCGCCGAACGCGGACACGCCACCCTGCGCGGCCAGGGCGGCATCGCGGGTCGGGTTGCCGGCGGCGTCAAAGCCGGTGCCCTCGGGCAGCGGCTGGCCAAGGCGAGCCATCAGCAGCACCTCGCCCCACATCACGGACGCCGTGCCGATATCATAGATCACCGGTCCGCGCGCCGAGGGAAACCCCACGCTGAACGGGTTGGTGCCCAGCACCGGCGCCTTGCCACCCGGCGGCAGCACGTGCGGATGGGCCGAGCAGGTGTGGATGGCGAGGAGGTTGGATTTGACGATGTGCTCGACGTAATAGGCGTTCCGGCCGCTGTAGTAACTGTTGTAGACACCGACCATCGCGATGCCCGACACCTTCGCCTTCGCGGCCGCGACTTCGGCCCCGCGAAACGCCGCGATGTAGCCGACATTGTTGCCGCCGTCGATCAGCGCCGACGACGCGGTTTCCCGCACCACCCGCACCGGGGTGCGCGGCTTCGCGGTGCGGGCGTCGTCGGCGATGGTCAGGATGCGCGGCAGGCTGGCGAAGCGATAGCCGCACAGCGCGTTGTCGACCAGCTGGTCGACGACGATCGCGGCGTCTTCCCGCGCGTATCCGACGGCCATCAGCGCGCGCACGCCGATGCGGTGCGCCTCGGCCTCGCTGACGCGGATCGTGTCGGGTCCGTCCTGATCTAGCATCGGCGTGTCCTTCCCGCGAGATCAGGCGGCGGCGGGCATCGGCTCTCTGGCGGCGGCCTTGATCATGTCGGCGGCCTTTTCCGCGATCATGATCACCGGGGCGTTGGTATTGCCCGAGGTCACGGTTGGCATGATCGACGCGTCCACCACGCGCAACCCGGCAATGCCATGGACCCGCAGCTGGTCGTCCACCACCGCCATCGGGTCCTGGCCCATCTTGCAGGTGCCGATCACGTGATAGGTGGTCTGACCGTTCTCGCGCGCGAATTGCAGCCATTCGGCGTCGGTCTGTACCTTGTCGCCGGGGTTCATCTCGAACGCGCGATACTTGTCCAGCACGCGGCTGTCGATGATCTTCCGGCCGATCTTCATGCCGTCGACGATCACGCGCTGGTCATATTCGTCGCCGAGGAAGTTCGGACGGATCGCCGGCGCCGTCGTAGGATCGGATGATTTCGCGTGGATCGAGCCCTTCGATTCCGGCCGGCACTGATACACCGTCAGCGTCATGCCCGGCTGCTTGTCCAGCACGCGATCCTTGGCCGACGCATACGACGCATGCGCGAAATGATACTGCACGTCGGGTTCCTCCAGCTCGGCGCGCGTCTTGACGAATCCATAGACGATGCCGGCGGTGTAGGTCAGGATGCCGGTGCGGCTGGTGTAGTACTTGATGACTTCCTTCACCAGCGACAGGCCGCGGCTCTGCTCGTTCAGCGTCACCGGCAGCTTGACCCGCCAGTTCATGCGCGGGGCGAAATGGTCGCGGTAGTTCTCGCCGACGCCGGGCAATTCGTGCTGCACCGCGATGCCCAGCGACTGCAGCAGGGCCGGCTGGCCGATGCCCGACAGTTCCAGGATATGCGGCGATTTCACCGCGCCGGCCGACAGGATCACCTCCCGCCCGCAGCGCGCCTGCTTCGCCACGCCATGCTGGGTATAGCCGACGCCGACGGCGCGCTTGCCGTCCAGGATCACATGGGTGGTGTAGGCATCGGTCTCGACCGTCAGGTTCGGCCGCGCCTTGGCCGGGTTCAGGAAGGCGCGCGCGGTCGACCAGCGTTCGCCGTTCTTCTGCGTCACCTGGTAATAGCCGAAACCTTCCTGCTTGCCGTTGTTGTAGTCGCTGTTGCGCGGATAGCCTTCCGACGCCGCGGCATCGATGAAGGCGTCCAGCAGTTCATGCCGTTCGCGCATGTCGGCGACGTTCAGCAGCCCGCCGCGCCCGCGCGGGATGGGGATGCGGCGGCCGGCGACGTTGTCCTCGGGCTCGGTCTCGAAGTTCCAGTTGTAGATCGGGCTGTTCAGCAGCTTGGTGAACCCCGCCGGGATGTTGATCCACATCGACTTGTCGGGCGGGCCGGCTTCCAGCAGCAGCACCTTGGCGCGCCCGTCCTCGGTCAGCCGGTTTGCCAGCACGCATCCGGCCGAACCGCCGCCGACGATGATGTAGTCGAAATCCGCCATGTACAGGTCCCCCTTTCCCGCCGGTTTAGCCGCATTGGGCGGGGTTCGGAAGTGGTGGACCGCCGCGGGCCGGGCGATCGGGGATTTGCTTGTTTGCTCGCTTGACGCGTGCAGTGCGCCCCGGTCATCTGTCAGCATGACCGCTGGCCTGCAACGATCGTTTTCCCTCGCCCGGCTTTTCCGGCGCGCCGTCGCCGGCGGGTGGGACGAGCAATGGCGTTCTCCCGAGCCGAAGGGTGCGTATGACGCGATCATCGTCGGCGCCGGTGGGCACGGCCTGGCCACCGCCTTCTACCTTGCCGCCGAGCATGATCTGCGCAACATCGCCGTCCTCGACAAGGGCTGGCTGGGCGGCGGCAACACCGGGCGCAACACCACCATCATCCGCTCGAACTATCTGTGGGACGAAAGTGCGGCCATCTACGAACATTCCGTGAAGCTGTGGGAAACCCTGTCGCGGGCGCTGAACTACAATGTCATGTACAGCCCGCGCGGCGTGCTGATGCTGGCGCATTCGGTCCACGACGTGCAGGTGTTCAAGCGCCACGTCCATGCCAACCGCCTGCAGGGCATCGACAATGAATGGCTGACGCCGCAACAGGCCAGGGATGTCTGTCCGCCGCTGAACATCGACCCATCCCTGCGCTATCCGGTGCTGGGCGCCGCGCTGCAACGCCGCGGCGGCATCGCGCGCCACGACGCGGTGGCCTGGGGATATGCCCGCGCCGCCTCGGCCCTGGGCGTCGATATCATCCAGAACTGTGAGGTCACCGCCATCGCCCGCGGCCCCGACGGCGCGGTCGCCGGCGTCGAGACCACGCGCGGGCCCATCGCCGCGCCCAAGGTCGGCATCGTCGCCGCCGGCCATACCAGCGTGCTGATGGCGATGGCCGGGGTGCGGATGCCGCTGGAATCCTTCCCGCTGCAGGCCCTGGTCAGCGAGCCGGTGAAGCCGGTCATGCCCTGCGTGGTCATGTCCAACACCGTGCACGCCTATATCTCGCAGTCGGACAAGGGGGAGCTCGTGATCGGCGCCGGCACCGACGTCTATACCTCGTACAGCCAGGCCGGCGGGCTGCACATCGCCAGCCACACGCTGGATGCGATCTGCGAGCTGTTTCCCGCCTTCCGCCGCCTGCGCATGCTGCGCAGCTGGGGCGGCATCGTCGATTGCACGCCCGACCGGTCGCCGATCATCGGCACCACGCCGGTGCCCGGGCTGTACGTGAATTGCGGCTGGGGCACCGGCGGGTTCAAGGCCACACCCGGGTCCGGTCATGTCTTCGCCGCTACCATCGCCCGCGACGCGCCGCACCCGATCGCGGCGCCGTTCTCGCTGGACCGTTTCGCCACCGGGCGGCTGATCGACGAAGCCGCTGCCGCCGCGGTGTCGCACTGATGCTGCTGATCCCCTGCCCCTGGTGCGGCCCCCGCCCGGAGAACGAGTTCCACTATGGCGGCGAGGCTCATATCGCCCGCCCGCCCGACCCGATGGCGCTGGACGACGCCGCCTGGGCCGCGTTCCTGTACATGCGCACCAACCCCAAGGGCCGGCACGCCGAGCGCTGGCGGCACCTGCATGGCTGCGGTCGGTTCTTCAACGCGGTGCGCGACACGGTGACCGACCGCATCGCCGCCACCGCCAGGCCAGGCGAGCCTCTCCATGACGGCGCCTGACCGGCTTGCCGCGCGGGTGGGCCGGTGACGCAGCCCTTCCGCACGCCGGCGGGCGGGCGCATCCGGCGGGATCGCCCCATCGCCTTCACCTTCAACGGCAGGCCGCTCTCGGGCTTCGCCGGTGATACGCTGGCATCGGCCATGCTGGCGAACGATATCCACCTGGTCGGGCGGTCATTCAAGTACCATCGGCCGCGCGGCATTCTGTCCGCCGGGTCCGAGGAACCCAACGCCCTGGTCACCATCGACCGCGGCCCCGGGCGGATCACGCCGAACCTGCGCGCCACGCAGCAGGAGCTGTTCCACGGCCTGGCCGCGCGCAGCCAGAACCATTTCCCGTCGCTGCGCTTCGACCTCGGCGCGTTGGCGGGCCTGGCGTCGCCGCTGCTGTCGGCCGGGTTCTACTACAAGACCTTCATGTGGCCGCCCGCCGGGTGGAAGCGCCTGTACGAGCCCGCGATCCGGCGTGCCGCCGGTCTGGGGCGCGCGCCCACCGCGCCCGACCCGGACCGGTATCTGCACCAGTACGCCCATTGCGACGTGCTGGTGATCGGCGCCGGACCCGCTGGTCTGGCCGCCGCCATGGCCGCCGCGTCCACCGGGCAGCGAGTGATCCTGTGCGACGAGCAGGCGGAACCGGGCGGGTCGCTGCTGAGCGAGGCGCAGGCCACCATCGACGGCTGGCCCGCCGCCGACTGGCTGGCCGAGGTGCTGGCGACCCTGTCGGCCAATGCGGTGATCCTGACCCGCACCACCGCTTTCGGCTGGTATCCCGACAATCTGATCGGCCTCGCTGAACGCGTCACCGACCATCTGGGCGATCCCGACGCCAACCACCCGCGCGAGCGGCTGTGGCAGGTGCGGGCCGGACGCGTCGTGCTGGCCACCGGCGCGATCGAGCGGCCCCTGGTCTTCGCCAACAACGACCGGCCCGGCGTGATGCTGGCCGATGCCGCGCGCACCTACCTGAACCGCTATGGCGTCAAGGTCGGCGCGCGTGCCGTCGTTGCCGCCACCGATGACAGTGCCTATCGCGCCGCGCTCGATCTGCATGCCGCCGGCGTCGCCATCGCCGCCATCGCCGACCGCCGCCCCGCCCCGTCGGGCCAGGCGATCGAGGATGCCCGCGCGCTGGGCATTCCCGTCCATGCCGGTGCCACCGTCACCGCTGCCGATGGCCGCCACCGGGTGCGCGCGGCGCGCCTGTCGGGTGGCCCAGCGGTCGTGCCGTGCGATACGATCCTGATGGGCGGCGGCTGGACGCCGTCTGTGCATTTGTATTCACAATCGCGCCGCCCGCTGCGCTTCGACGAGGCCACCGGCGTCTTTGTGCCGGCGGAACAATCGCGCGAGGTCACGTCTGTCGGCGCCTGCAACGGTTCGGCGGAGCTGGCCGCCTGCCTGGCCGAAGGTTATGCCGCCGGCGGTGCCGGCCCGCGCGGCTTCGCGGTGACCGCCATCGCACCCGCCGGCCCGTACGACCCGCCGCTGGCCGCCGCCCCGCACCCCAAGGCCTTCGTCGACTTCCAGAACGATGTCACCAGCAAGGACCTCGCCATCGCCACCGCCGAGGGCTTCCGCGCGATCGAGCACGTCAAGCGCTATACCACCACCGGCATGGCGACCGACCAGGGCAAGACGTCGAACCTGAACGCCATGGCCACCGTCGCCGCCCTGACGCGGCGCACGGTTCCCGAGATCGGGCACACCACCTTCCGCCCGCCCTATACCCCCGTCACCTTCGGCACGCTGGCCGGCGCATCGCGCGGCGCGCTGTTCGACCCGGTCCGCCACACGCCGATCCATGACTGGGCCGCCACGCAGGGCGCGGTGT
>CAYZKM010000096.1:0-11654 GCA_964478525.1 uncultured Bifidobacterium sp. | reverse complement strand
ACGACCGCCAGGCGGCGGCGTAGGTGCCCGCGAAGCTCAACGCCTTCGGCCGCGACGGGGTGGTCCCCGACCGCGTCCGCACCGGCGTCATCGGCGTCATTCGCGGGCGGAAGTCGAATTCCGGCAAGACCATCGGCCTGCTGGGCTTCGGCGGCATCGCGGCCGAGGTTGCGCGGATCGCGGCGGGGTCGGGGATGCGGGTGCTGGCCTGGAACCGCTCACCCAAGGCCGCGCCGGATGTCACCTTCGTCGATCTGGACACGCTGCTGGCGGAAAGCCACGTGCTGTCGCTTCATCTGCTGCTGAACGACGAGACCCGCGGCTTCCTGTCGGCCGAGAGGATCGCGCGGATGCGCCCCGGGGCGATGCTGGTGAACACCGCGCGAGGTGCCCTGGTGGACGAGGCCGCGATGATCGCCGCGCTGAACTCCGGGCATCTGCGCCATGCCGCGCTGGATGTGTTCGATATCGAGCCGCTGCCGGCGGGGCATCCGCTGACCGCGCTTGCCAATGTGACATTGTCGGCGCACAGCGCGTTCCGCACGCCCGAGGCGAGCGACAACCTGATCCGGCGTGCGCTGGATATCGCCTGCACCCTGGCGAAAGGCTAGCATCCCGGCCCGGTGCCCGCCTGGCGGAACGGTAGACGCAGCGGACTTAAAATCCGCAGCCAAGATGGCGTGGGGGTTCGAGTCCCCCGGCGGGCAGGTTCGTAGTATATCGTAATGAAACCGTCCTGCCGTCGACGCGACAGCCTCGACGCGCGACGGCCCATGCGGTACATTCCGGAAAATGCATGCGCCGTGACACGACCGGCGCATGCGTGTGTATTGGCCCCGATGCGGAAAGATCATCGTGACTTTCGGATTTTGCTTGTCGGATCACAGCATTGACAAACCCTAAACTGCGCGGATTCCTCGACCTGATCGCACCGAAGCGGATCGGCGGCTGGGCGATGGACGAGAACGATCTCGATCGCCAGATCGATGTCTCGATTTTCATGGATGGGCAGAAGATCGCCCAGCTCACCTGCGACATCGAACGCCCCGACATGATCGAGCTCGGCACCTTCGGCACCAAGGGCCATGGCTTCAGCCTGTCGCTCGATCCGGCGCTGACACCCAATCAGCCGCGGCGCGTGACGGCACGTTTCACCGAGACGGGACGGCTGCTGAACAACGGCGATCGCATGTTCCCCGAAACCGCCGAACCGACGGCGCCGGACTTCCGCTCGAACGTGCCGCCCGCTTTCCCGGTCCTGCCCATGCCGCGCCTGCCGCGCGACTGGTTCGACCGGCTGGCGATCTACGACCAGCGGAAGGGCCTGTACAACGTCATCGCACAATGCGACATGACCGGCGTCACACAGCCGCAGGTCGCCTACAGCGTGTTCGGCAACACCCTGAGCCCGGCCGACATGCTGGGACGCCCGGCCAACGGCACGTGGAACGCGGGCGCGGCGCGCGACACCGCCTATGACCTGCTGATGTCCGATTCGTTCCAGGCCGACATCATGCAGCGCTTCGTCGACGCCTATCCCGAAAAGCGGCGCCTGTTCTTCATCCATATCCCGAAATGCGCGGGCACCGACCTGTCGGCCCATCTGGGTGTGCGCATGCCCGCGATCCACCACTCGTTCTCTCGCGAAGGCTACGCGTCGAAGCCGCGGCTGTTCCAGACCATGGGCGAGAATGTCAGGCTGCTGCCGTATTTCGACTCGATCCTGCTGCACGGCCACATGCGGCTGGGGGAATGCCTGCACCTGGGCATGCTGCGCCCACAGGACGATGTGTTCACCATCCTGCGCGACCCGATCGACATCGCGCTGTCGCAGGTCAACTACATCCTGACCCGCCTGCAGCAGGATTCGGAAACCGGCCGCCTGGGCCCCGACAGCCAGGAATGGCTGGCGAAGCTGCAGCTCAGCATCGGCGCCGATCTGCTGAACCGGTCCATGCTCGATGGGCTGCGCCTGCGCATCCTGCGCGACCAGGCGCTGGTGGAGCCGAACTCCCTGTGCAGCTGGCTGGGCGGCGGTTCGGCGCAGGAGGTGATCGGCCGGCTGGAGCTGCTGAACGCCGAGGTCACCACCACCCGCCATTACCGGCGCTGGCTGAAGGATCGCTGGCACCTGGAAAGCGGCACCCGCATGAACGAATCAGTCAAGTTCATGACCAAGGACGACCTCTCCCCCGCCGATCTCCGCTATCTCCGGCGCATCTCGGCCGAGGACACCAGGCTGTACGACGCGATGGAACAACGCCTGGCCGAGGCCGGCACATCGTCCATCCGCTGCGGCGAGCGATAGCTCGGCCCGGTTTGAACCGATGACCCACGCGTGATAGTGCCGCACCACCCGGCGCGCAGGTGCGGGGTCAACGCGCGGAGGCGGTCATGAAAGTCGGCATGTTCATCAACACCCAGTTCCCCGAGGGCGAGCCCGTCGCCGCCCGGGTGCCGGAACTGGTCGAGCAGGTGCGGGTGGCACGTCAGTCCGGCTTCACGTCGCTGCTGTTCCCGCATCACTACCTGACCGAACCGCTGCAGATGCTGCAGATCACGCCGCTGATGGCGTATCTGCTGCCCGAGGCGAAGGGCATGACCATCGGCGGCAACATCCTGCTGCTGCCGCTGCTGAACCCGGTGCATGTCGCCGAGGAATCCGCCACGCTGGATGTCCTGAGCGAGGGCAACTTCATCCTGGGCGTCGGCCTCGGCTATCGCGAGGGCGAGTTCGAGGCGTTCGGCATCTCGCTGAAGGAACGCGCCGCCCGCTTCACGGAAAGCATCGCGCTGATGCGCCAGCTATGGGCCGGCGGCAAGACCACGTTCAAGGGCCGGTTCTACTCGGTCACCGACCACGGCATCAGCCTGAAGCCGCACCGCCCCGGCGGCCCGCCGGTCTGGGTCGCGGGCCTGGTCGAGCCCGCGGTGAAGCGCGCCGCCCGCATCGGCGATGCCTGGCTGATCGCCAATGCCACCACGCTGGGCGCGACCATCCCACTGATGAAGGTCTATCGTGAAACCCTGGCCGGGCTGGGCAAGACCGTCGAGGAATTTCCCATCGCGCGCGAATGCTACGTCGGCGCCAACCACAAGACCGCGATGGAGGAATGCCGTTCGGCGCTGGAATACAAATACAACTCCTATGCGGCCTGGGGCATGGAAAGCCCGACCGCGCACATGAGCTTCGAGGAAATGGCCCGTGACCGCTTCATCATCGGCGACAAGGTCTCGGTGAAGGAGGAGATCGCGCGCTGGCGGGAGACGCTGGGCGTCAACCATTTCAGCATGCGCGTGCAATGGCCCGGCCTGCCGCAGGATCGCGTGCTGGGTTCGATCCGTCGCCTGGGCGAGATTTTCGGCTGACGTCCGCTCGGGGGTGAGGCTTCAGGCCTCACCCAACGCGGGACAACAGGATATTGCCGGCCCGATCCGGTTCGGCGCGCCAGCCAGGCGGCACCCATGTGGTGGAGCTGTAGCCCTCGATCATCGCCGGCCCCTCGACCGGCCGGCCCGCGGTCAATGACGATGCGGCATGCACCCGCGCGGCGACGGTGCGATCACCGATCCGGATCGGCGTGTCGGTGGCTCCGTCCAGCGTGGTCGGACGCTCCCGGAACGCATCCAGCGGCGGTTGCGGGCGCCGGATGCCGCAGCGCAGGCCGACGATCTCGATCCGCCGGCCGGCCTCGCCGCCATGCATATACATGCGTCGGTGCGCCGCATCGAACATCGCCGCCAGCGCGTCACCCGTCAGGCCCGGCAGGCGCGCGGGATCGAGCGCCACCGGAACCTCGAATGCCTGCCCGACGAAGCGCATGTCGACATTCAGGGTGAAATCGAGCGGCCCATCGAGGCCCAGCGCGCGGAACTCGGCTTCCGCGGCGGATTGGAAGCGGGCGAAATCGGCACGCAGCACCGCGGGCGCCTCGGCGTCGACCGGCGCGCGCCGGGTGATGCCGGTCACCTTCACATAGTCGGCGGCGATCAGGCCGAGCGCGGAGATGACACCGGGGTTGGGGGGCACGAGGATTTCGCGGATGTTGAGTTCCTCGGCGATCTCGGCGGCCAGCAGCGGCCCCGCCCCGCCGAAGGGCAGCAGCGCATAGTCGCGCGGATCGCGGCCACGCTCGGTCGAGACCAGCTGGATCGCCCGCACGATATTGGCCACGGCCAGACGGATGGCGGCGGCCGCCGCGCCGGCGATGTCGGTGCCCAGCGCACGCGCGACGCCGGTGAAGGCGGCATGGGCGCGGTCGGCATCCAGCTTCATCGACCCGCCCAGGAATGCGTCGGGGCGGATCGTTCCGCGCACGACATGGGCGTCGGTGACGGTGGGTTCGGTGCCGCCCTTGCCATAGCAGGCCGGCCCCGGCGTCGCCCCCGCGCTGCGCGGACCCACGCGCAACATGCCGCCATCGTCGATCCAGACCAGGCTGCCGCCGCCGGCACCGACCGAGACGATGTCCAGGACCGGCGTGCGGATCGGCAGGCCGTCGATCTCGGTTTCCGCGGCGATCGAGGGCTCTCCGTTCGTCACCAGCGACACGTCGGTGGATGTGCCGCCCATGTCGAACGTGACCAGGTTGCCGCGCCCGGACCGCGCCGCCTGGCGGATCGCGCCGACCACGCCGGCGGCGGGGCCGGAGAACAGGGCGGTGATCGCGTTGGTCCGCATCGCCGCCGCCGGCAGGCGCCCGCCATTCGATTGCATCACGCTGAAGCGCCCGGCAAAGCCCGCCTGCGCGAGGGTTGCCTCGAACCGGTCGAGATAGCGGTCGATCACCGGCTGCACATAGGCTGACAGCACGGCGGTGGAGGCGCGCTCGAACTCCCGGAACTCTCGCGCCACCTGATGCGAGCACGCGACGCGCACCCCAGGCAGGGCGGCGGCGATCAGCGCGGCGACACGGCTTTCGTGATCGGGCGCGGCATAGGCCGACAGCAGGCAGACCGCGACCGCGTCGTAGGCGCCCGCGGCCAGGGCGGGGACCAGGTCGCGGCCGATGGCGGCCTCGTCCAGTGGCACGATCACGCCGCCGGCGCCATCGACCCGCTCTGCCACCTCGAAGCAGTCGCGGCGCGCCAGCGGCGGGGCGGGCTTGGCATAGCGCAGGTCATAGATGTTCCGCCGGTCGTGGCGCTGCAGGAACATGATGTCGCGGAAGCCTGCGGTGGTGACGAAGGCGACGCGGGCGCCCTTGCGCTCCAGGATCGCATTGGTCGCGACGGTGGACCCGTGCACCAGGTCCGTGACCCGCGCGGCGTCGACCCCGGCCGCACCCAGCGCGGCAAAGGCCCCGATATCGGGGCTTGCCGGCGTCGAGGGAACCTTGACGATGGTGACCTGCTCGCCATCGGCGGCGACCAGGTCGGTGAAGGTGCCGCCGACCTCGATCCCGACGCGCATCAGTGCGACCGGACTTCCGCCCAGGTCGCATCCAGCGCGCGGCGCGTGATCGCGACGGCGTCGTCGATCTCGGCCTCGGTGATGATCAGCGGCGGAGAGAAGGCGACGCGGTCGCCGATGAAGCGGGTGATCATCCCGAATTCGCGCGCATATCTGTCGACCGTGGGGCCGACCTTCCGTGCCGCGTCGAACTGCGTGCGGGTCGCCTTGTCGGCCACCAGCTCGATGCCGCACATCAGGCCGACGCCCCGCACCTCCCCCACCATCGGATGGTCGGCCAGACCGCCCATCGCCTGCTGCATGTACGGCCCGACGCGCTGCACGTGGCCGATCATGTCCATCTCGTCGTAGATACGCAGCGTCTCCATCGCCACCGCGGTGGTGACGGGATGGCCGGCATAGGTGAAGCCGTGCGCGAAGTTCCCCAGCTTGCGGGATTCGTCCAGCATCGCGTCGAACACGCGCTGGCTGATCATGGTGGCCGAGATCGGCTGCATCCCCGCCGACAGCGCCTTCGCGCAGGACACCATGTCGGGCTTCAGGTCATAGGTCTGGCTGCCCCACATGTTGCCGGTGCGCCCGAAGCCGCAGATCACTTCATCGGCGATGAACAGCAGGTCGTATTTCCGCATCACCGCCTGCATCTTGTCCCAGTACGTGCGCGGCGGCGGCAGCCCGCCCCCGGCACCCATCACCGGCTCGCCGATGAAGGCCGCCACGGCGTCGGGTCCTTCGCGCAGGATCAGCTGCTCGAACGCGTCCGCCAGGCGGGACGCGTACTGCTCCTCGCTCTCGCCGTCATGGTGGTTGCGGTAGTAATGCGGGTATTCGGTGTGCAGGAAGCCGGGAAACGGCAGGCCGAAATCGGCGTGCATGTCGAACTTGCCGGACGCGCTGATCGATGCGGACGTGCTGCCGTGATAGCCCATCTGCCGGCCGATGATCTTGCGCTTCTCCGGCTTGCCGATCGCGTGATGGTAGTACCAGACCAGCTTGATCGCGGTGTCGTTCGCCTCGGACCCCGAGCATTGGAACAGCACCTTGCTCATGGGCACGGGCGCGATGGACAGCAGCTTCTCGGCCAGGTCCACGCCGGGTTCGTTCGTGGTGCCGCGATACAGGTGGTAATAGCCCAGCTTGCGCATCTGCTCGTAGGCGACACGGGCCAGACGCTCGGACGCATAGCCGAGAGAAGCGCACCACAGCCCGGCCGCCGTGTCGATGAATTTCTTGCCGTTGTCGTCATAGATATAGCAGCCATCGCCCCGTCCGATGACCAGTGGGCCCTGCTGCAGGTGCTGCACCAGGTTGGTCTGCGGGTGCACGATGCTGGCGATGTCGCGCGCCTGCACCGAGTTCGGGGTGACATGGGTCATGACGGCTGTTCCCTGCAGCTGCTGCCCGGGGATGCTACGGCCCGGGCAGGCGGGCTGTAAACGGCGGGCCGGCCGGACCTACCGCAGCAATGTGACCGGCAATGATCCGTCGCCGACCACATGGCGCGCCACCGATCCCAGCAGCAGGCCGCTGACCGAGCCGAGCCCGCGCGTGCCCATCACGATCTGCCCGCACTCCAGGCGGCGCGCGAAGGTCATCACGACCTCGCCGGGGTCACCGACGCTGATATGGATGTGCGGCTTGTGCCCGGCCGCCTCGACGATGCCGATCGAGGTGGCGAGTGCCTTCATCCCCTCCTCGCGGTGGTAGGAGTCGAGATCGGACTGCGAGACCAGCGATGCGGCCACGCCGCGCACGGCGGGCTGCACGTTCAGCAGGTGGATCTCGACCGTCAGCCCGTGGCCTGCCAGGTCCAGCACGTGGCGGATCGCGCGCTGCGACGGTTCCGACCCGTCGGTCGGCACGAGAAAGCGGATCAGATCGCTCATTTCCGGTCCTCCGATACCAGGTCGACGGCTTCGTGTTCCGCCTGCCTGTTCCGCCGTGCCAGCAGCATGCCCAGGCCCATGACCAGCAGGGCCAGGACCGGCTTGGCGATCTGGGCCTGCAGATGTTCGTCAAAGGGCAGCAGCGTATGGACGGCGGGGTCCGAGACGATGATCTCCCCCGCGATCCAGCCCAGCAGGCCGCCGCCCAGCATCACCAGGATGGGGAAGCGGTTCAGGATGCGCAGCACGATCTGGCTGCCGAACACGATCAGCGGGATGCTGATCAGCAGGCCCAGGACGATCAGCAGCATGCTGCCATGGGCCGCCGCGGCGATGGCGACGACATTGTCCAGCGACATCACCGCATCGGCGATCATGATCGTCTGGATCGCGCCCCAGATGTTGGACTTGCCGGCGATGCTGTCTTCGCCTGCCTCTTCCTCGGGGATGATCAGCTTCACGCCGATATAAAGCAGCAGCAGCCCGCCGATCAGTTTCAGATAGGGGATCGCCAGCAGCCAGACGATCACCACGCAGAAGATCACGCGCAGCACGATCGCTGCCGCGCTGCCGCCCAGGACCGCCATGTTGCGCTGCCGTTCCGGCAGCGACCGGCTGGCGAGCGCGATGACCACCGCGTTGTCGCCGGACAGCAGGATGTTGATGCCCATGATCTGGAGAAGATCGATCCAGAACTGGGTGGAGCTCAATTCGGCCAGCATTATGCCTCGACTGTCATGGGCCGCGTCGGCGGCGGCCTTCTGGTTTCTTGTAGCGGAACATCGCCGCGCCTGAAATGCCCGCCGGCGGCCTGCGCCGGGCGGTTCGGCATGCAGCAACTCCCTGCGTCATCCGACCGATTGTCTCCGGGCGGAATTTCCGCAACACCTAACACCCGCAGCCGGACCTGACCATGGAAATCCAGGGCCCCGGCCGCCACAAGATAGCGAAACCGACAGGGAATACAGGATGCTGACGAGACGCTCGCTGACTGCCGCGCTGGCCGCCGCACCGTTCGGTGCGACAGCGACCCGGGCGCAGACCGCCCCCGCCTGGCCGACCAAGCCGGTGAAGGTCATCGTGAACTACGCGCCCGGCGGTTCGACCGACAACGCGACCCGCCCGTTCATGGAGAAGCTGTCGCAGGCGCTGGGCCAGCAATTCGTGATCGAGAACAAAGGTGGGGCCGGCGGCGCGGTCGGCGTCGAGGCCGGCGTGCGGTCCGCACCCGACGGCTACAATTTCTTCGTCACCCCGGTCGCATCCCTGACCATTCTGCCGGCTGCCCGCCCGACCTCCTACGATCCGTTCAAGGACATGGTGCCGGTGTCGTGGCACGCCGATTCGACGCTGGTCTTCGCGATCCACCCGTCGATCCCTGCCACCACGATGGCCGAATTCCTCGCCTATGCGAAGAAGAACGCCGGCAAGATCGCCTTCGGATCGTCGGGGCTGGGCACCATGACTCAGATGGTCTGCGAGGTGGTGAACAAGCTGGGCGGGATCGACATGCTGCATGTCCCGTATCGCGGCGGGGCGGAATCCCTGACCGATTTCCTGTCGGGGCAAGTGCAGGTGTTCTCGGAAGGCAACATCCTGCCACATGTGAAGACCGGGAAGGCCAGGCTGCTGGCCGTGGTCGACCTGGTGCGCCACCCGGATTTTCCCGACGTGCCGACCCTGCGCGAGGCGCTGCCCGAAGCCGATATCCAGAACTGGTTCGGCATTTTCGCCCCCACCGGCACGCCGGCCCCGATCGTCGCCCGCATGGCCGAGGAGATCGCCAAGGCCGCCAAGACGCCCGACCTGCAGGCCCATCTGCTGCGCCTGGCACTGCGCGCCAACGGCGCCGGCCCCGACGTCCTGGCCGCTCGGCTGCGCAAGGATTACGATCAATACGGCAAGCTGGTCCGGGATCTGAAAATCCGCATGGACTGACCGAAAGACGGCGGGGAGGAACACACCATGAAGCGCATCCGCATCGCGGGGCTGGCCGTCGCCGCGCTGGTGGCCTGCGCCGGCATCACGCCGGCCCTGGCGCAAACGACACCCGCCTGGCCCTCGCGCCCGGTGAAGGTGATCGTGCCCTATGCGCCGGGCGGGTCCACCGACAACGGCGTCCGCCCGATCGTCGACCGGCTGTCGCAGGCGTTCGGCCAGCAATTCGTGGTCGAGAACAAGGGTGGCGCCTCCGGCACCGTGGGTACCGAGGCCGGGGTCCGGTCGGCGCCCGATGGCTACACGTTCTTCGTCGTGCCGGTCGCCACCGCCACCGTGGTGCCCGCGGCGCGCAAGCTGTCCTATGACAGCTTCAAGGACATGGCCCCGGTGTCGCGCATCTTCGACAACACGCTGGTCGTGGCGGTCCACCCGTCATTGCCGGTGACGACCATGCAGGAGTTCGTGGCGTATGGGCAGGCCAATCCGGGCAAGCTCGCGTTCGGCTCGTCTGGTCTGGGCAGCATGACGCAGATGATCTGCGAACTGACCAAGGCATCGGGCAAGATCGACATGCTGCACGTGCCCTATCGCGGCGGGGGCGAGGCGCTGACCGACCTGCTGGCCGGACATATCCAGGTATTCTGCGAGGGCAATGTCCTGCCGCATGTGAAGGCGGGCAAGGTGCGGCTGCTGGCGGTGGCCGATGACGAACGCCACCCCGACTTCCCCGACGTGCCGATGCTGAAGGAGATCTGGCCCGAGGCCGACGCTGTCAGCTGGGGCGGGCTGTTCGCCCCGGTGGGCACGCCCGATCCGATCATCCGCCGTGTCAGCGCCGAACTGATCAGGATCGCCAAGGACCCGGAGCTGCGCGCCCAGATGCAGAAGGCGGCGGTGCGCCCCGCCGGCAGCACGCCCGAGGCGCTGGCGGCAGATTTGAAGAAGGACTGGGACCGCTATTCGAAGCTGGTGCGGGACCTGAACATCAAGCTGGATTAGGGGCCGGCGAATCGCACGATTGTCCTTGCCAAACCGGGCGCGACCGGCCCAGTCTCCACGCATCGTGGCAACAGCTGAAAGGAGGTGATCCAGTGTCTCATTGTTCGGTGGCTCCCATTGCCTTGACCTGGATCGCCGGCGCGAACGCGGCGGCGTAGACGTATCGGTCCGGCGACGGACAGTCACAAACAATGCGAAGGCCCTGGCGGGAACGCCGGGGCCTTCGGCTTTTCGGGATCAGTGCATGCCCGACACCATACGCTGTACCTGGGCCGGGAAGGGCGACGCCGCCTATCAGGCCTATCACGACACCGAATGGGGCGTGCCGGTTCATGACGACCCCACCTTGTTCGAGTTCCTGACGCTGGAAGGCGCGCAGGCGGGCCTGTCCTGGGCCAGCATCCTGGTCCGCCGCGACGGCTACCGGGACGCATTCCACGGCTATGACCTGGACCGCGTCGCCGGCATGACGGATGCCGAGCTGGAACGGCTGATGGCGGGCGGGCCGATCATCCGCAACCGGTTGAAGATCTGGTCCGTGCGCGACAACGCCGCCACCGCGCTGGGCGTGATCGCCGAGCATGGCAGCCTGGACCGGTACCTGTGGTCGTTCGTCGATGGCACGCCGATCGTGAATGCCTGGACCGCGCACGCGCAGGTGCCGGCCACGACGGCGGTGTCCGACAGAATGAGCAAGGCGCTGAAGAAGCGTGGCTTCCGCTTTGTCGGGTCGACCATATGTTATGCCTTCATGCAGGCGACCGGGATGGTGAACGACCACCTGACCTCCTGCTTCTGCTATCGCTCCAACCCACGCCGCAAGGGATAGGCCGCATGCGCAACGACGAGGAAATCTGGCGCCTGGTGGACGCGAAGCAGGACGATTTCATCGCCCTGTCGGATCGCGTCTGGGAAATCCCCGAGCTGTGCTATGCCGAGTTCAAGTCCTGTGCGGAACACACGGCAATGCTCGAAGCGCAGGGCTTCCGCGTGACGCGCGATGTCGCCGGCATCCCCACCGCGGTGATGGGAGAGGCGGGCGAAGACGGCCCGGTGATCGCCATCCTGGGCGAATATGACGCGCTGCCCGGCCTGTCGCAGGAAGCCGGCGTGGCCGAACCCCGTCCGCTTCCCGGCGCCGGCTATGGCCATGGCTGCGGGCACAACATGCTGGGATCGGCGTCACTGCTGGCGGCGACGGCGGTGAAGGACTACCTGGCGCGGAACGGGCTGAAGGGGCGCGTGCGCTACTTCGGCTGCCCGGCCGAGGAAGGCGGCGCGGCCAAGGGGTTCATGGTACGCAGCGGCGCGTTTTCCGACGTCGACATCGCGATCTCGTGGCACCCGTCATCGTTCTCGGGCATCTTCGAGGCGGCGTCGCTGGCCAACACCCGCATCGATTTCTCGTTCGCCGG
>CAYZKM010000095.1:0-11699 GCA_964478525.1 uncultured Bifidobacterium sp. | reverse complement strand
GGTGAAACTCTATAGTCATGAACAGGGTGGCTCCCTGACCGAACTGCGCCTGCCGCTCGACCACGACCCGGATGCGTTGACCACCGCCATCTGCCAGGCGCTGCGGGTGCCGCGCGCCGATATCCTGGATATGACCATCGTGCGCCGCGGCTATGATGCACGACAGCGGTCTGCCATCACGCTTGTCTATACGGTCGATGTGACCCTGCGCGACCCCTCCATCGCCGCGCCGGGGCCCAGGCTGTCGGTTGCACCCGATACCACCTATCGCCCGATCGCGCACGCGCCCGCTCGGCCCGGCCCGCGTCCCGTGGTGATCGGCTGCGGCCCCTGCGGGATGCTCGCCGCACTCGGCCTGGCCGAGATGGGATTCCGCCCGATCATCCTGGAACGCGGGCGCATCGTGCGCGAACGCACGCGCGATACATGGGCGCTGTGGCGGCGGTCGGTCCTGACACCGGAAAGCAATGTGCAGTTCGGCGAAGGCGGGGCCGGCACGTTTTCCGACGGCAAGCTGTACAGCGGCATCAAGGACCCCCGCCATCTGGGCCGCAAGGTCCTGACGGAGTTCGTCGCCGCCGGCGCGCCCGAGGAGATCCTGTACGTCTCGAAGCCGCATATCGGCACCTTCCGCCTGGTCACGGTGGTGGAACGCATCCGCGCGAAAATCCTGTCGCTGGGCGGCGAATACCGCTTCACCAGCCGCGTGACGGATATCGAGATCGATGCCGGCCCCGACGGCGGTCGGCGCGTGCGCGGCGTGATCCTGGCCGACGGATCGCACATCGCCACCAACCATGTCGTGCTGGCCATCGGGCACAGCGCACGGGACACGTTCCAGGCGCTGCTGGATCGCGGCGTGCATATCGAGCCCAAGCCGTTCTCGATCGGGTTCCGTATCGAACATCCGCAGGCGCTGATCGACCGCGCCCGCTTCGGCACCGCCGCCGGCAATCCGCTGCTGGGCGCGGCCGATTACAAGCTGGCGCACCATGCCGCCAACGGGCGATCCGTCTACAGCTTCTGCATGTGCCCCGGCGGGCGCGTCGTCGCCGCGACGTCCGAGGAAGGACGGGTCGTGACCAACGGCATGAGCCAGTACTCCCGCGCCGGGTTCAATGCCAATGCCGGCATCGTCGTCGGTATCACGCCCGACGATTTCCCGGCCGGAATCCTGGGCGGCGTCACCCTGCAGCGCGACCTGGAAGCCCGAGCCTTCCACGCCGGCGGCGCAACCTATGCCGCCCCGGTGCAACGGGTGGAGGATTTCCTCGCCGCCCGGCCGTCCACCCGCATCGGCGACGTGGTGCCGTCCTACAAGCCCGGCGTGCTGCCGGCGGACCTTGCCGCGGTGATGCCGGACTATGCGATCGACGCGATCCGCGAAGCGCTGCCGGTGTTCGGCCAGCGCATCGCCGGCTTTGCGATGGCGGATGCGGTCATGACAGGCGTCGAGACACGCACGTCATCCCCCGTGCGCATCCGTCGCGACGCGACCGGCCAGAGCATCAACACCGCCGGGCTGTTTCCCGCCGGCGAGGGTGCGGGCTATGCGGGCGGGATTCTGTCGGCAGGCGTGGACGGGATCAGGATCGCCGAAGCGGTCGCGGCCAGCATCGCCGGCATCGACCTGCCGGAACCGCTGATCCGCGGCGGCGCCCTGGTCTATGGCTGATCAGCTGCCGATATTGGTGATCTGCACCCGGCGGTTGCGCGGCTCGTCCACCTGGTCGGCCGTCTGCACCAGCAGCCTGGTCGCGCCCATGCCCACCGGCTCCATCCGCGTGTCGGCAACATGGTACTTCTCGCGGATATAGGTGACCACGGCCTCGGCCCGCAGATCGGACAGCGACTTGTTGTAGTCGCGGGTGCCGATCGTGTCGGTATGGCCCTCGATCCGGAAGCGATAGGCGGACAGCGTCTCGCTCGCCAGGGCGGTGCCAAGCTTGTCCAGCACCTCGGTCGCCTGCGGGGTCAGTTCGGCCGACCCCAGCGCGAAGTTCACGGTCAGGTTGATCGACGGCGCCGCAACCTCGGCCGACGCCTTCGCCGGCTTCACCGGGGTGGCGGCGGCACGCGCGTTCGGCGCGGCGGGCATCGACACCGGCATCGGCTGCTGCCCGGTCTGGCGCATCTCGGACGGCGCCGACAGGCGGATGCCGCGCGTTCCGGCCCTGCTCGGGTCGCCATTCGGCGTCAGCGACTTGATGATCTGGTCCACGCTCGGCCCGCTCTGGGCCATGGCCGGAGCGGCGATGGCGAACGGAAAAGCGACGGTCAGGGCGGCGATCCAGGTGCGCACGGCTCCACGTCCTTATTGGATACGCCGTGTTCATACCACATCGGACGGGGGGCGGGGAACAGCGCGGCCATCGTGGCAATGATTTGCAATCCAATAAATTGATCCGTCGCGTCCAGAAAGCGGTCTCGCGCGGGGCGGGACAGCTATCGGGGCGCGACCTCGATCGTCGTCGCGCCCGCCGACGCCTCACCCTGGGCCTGGCGCAAGGCCTGGATCGCCGTGTCCAGCGCCCGCAAATACTCCCATGCCGGTTCGGCATTGGCCGGGCGCGGCTTGTCGAACAGCGGGCGGGACGCGGCGATGGCGATGATCATGTCGGTGCCGAACGGCTCCGACGCTTCCCAGCCACGCTGCCCGGGCTGCGGATCGCCCAGGTTCACCCATTCCGACGGCGCATAGGCGCGTTCCCGATCGCCGGCGATCCCGTTCTCCGGGTCGGCGATCTGTGGATACAGATGCTGCACCGTGCCGTCGCGGGCGATGTAGTCGACATACAGATAGGCCGGGAAGGGCGGCATGATCACCCGCGGGCGGATCGCGTCCCCGTCGCGCAGCGATGTCCGGTCGTCGGCCAGCTTCAGCGTAAGCCGAGGGTCTTCCGACGCGAAACCCGGCACGATCGGGCGCAGCGTGTCCAGCACCGGGCAGAACTCCCGCCCCGCCGGCGTCACCGTCCAGGCCAGGCCGATGGGGATCTCCTGCGCGGCCAGTTCGGCCCGCACGACGCTTTCGGTGCCGGTGCCCGCGATCCCCCCCAGCCGAGCGGCGCGGGGGTTTTCCATGGTGCCGTGTACCAGGGCGCAGCGAAGCCCGTCCAGCATCCGCACCAGGCGCGCGCGGGCCTCGGCCGGCCGCACGGCGGGCGCGGGGTCGGCGCCGGGCAGCCGTGGCGCCGGGGCGGGCGGGCTGGTCGCGACGGCGCGCGCGGGGATTTCAGCACCCACGCCCAGGCCATTGCGCGGCGTCACCCAGAACACCGACACGCCCACCCCCGCCACCAGGATCAGGGCCAGCGCGCTGACCAGCAGCGGCAGGCGGGACCGCTCGGTGACCACGGCAGGCGGTTCCGGCGGCGGCGCGGCGGGACGGACCGGCGCGGCTTCCCGAACCGTCAGGTCCGCCGGCGGGGTGGACGCCGAACCCTCGACACGCTGGCTGGAGGCGAGGGCCGCGCGCAGCGCCGTCGAGAACGCGGCGGCCGAGGCGAAGCGCTGTTCCGGCCGCTTGGCGATCGCGCGGCGCACCACGGCGTCGAACGCCGGCGGCACATGGACCGACATCGCCGACGGGGCTGGGGCCTCGGTGCTGAGCACCTTGTGCATCACGGCCGAGATCGTGCCGTCGAACGGCCGTTCCCCGGTCAGCAGCTGATACAGCAGGATGCCGGCGCCATAGATGTCGGACCGCGCGTTGATCGTTTCGCCCATGAACTGCTCGGGCGACATGTAGGCCGGGGTGCCGACGATCGTGCCGGCTTGCGTCAGCACGCTGCTCTCGATCCGGGCGATGCCGAAATCCGCGATCTTCGCCCGCGCGCGCCCCATGTCGTGGCTGGTCAGCATCACGTTCGCCGGCTTGATGTCGCGATGGACGATGCCGCGCTCGTGGCTGAATTCCAGCCCGGCCAGCACGTCCTCCATGATGCGGACGGTGTCTTCCAGCGACGCCGGCTGGCGCTTGTCCAGGAAGGTGCGCAGCGACGGCCCTTCCACGAACTCCATGACGATATAGGCGACCTCCTCGGTCTCCCCATAGTCATGCACCGTGACGATTGACGGGTGGATCAGCCGCCCGGCGGCCTGCGCCTCGCGCCGGAAGCGGCCGATCTGCTCCTCGATATCGGGGTCGGTGGCATCGACGATGCGCACGGTCTTGATCGCCACGCGGCGACGGATCGCCGGGTCCCACCCTTCCAGCACGGTGCCGGCGGAGCCCCGTCCAAGGACCCGCCTGATCTCGTACTTGCCCAGGGTTTCGATCGTCGCCATCAGGCTCCTGTCACATGTCGACCTTCCGGCGCCAAGGCCGATCGCCGGCCGGAGTCTAGAACATGATCGGCCGCAACGGAATCAGGCCGACGCCGGAATCACATTCTGAAACACGTGCCCGGCTACAGGCGGTTGGCCGCGTCGCCGCCGATCAGCGCCTCGGCTGCCCAGTAATAGGGATGCGCCTGCGATGCCCGCGCGCCCACCGACTCGTCCAGCATCCGCCGCTGCGCCGAGGCCAGCGCCATCGCCGGGCCGCTGGCCTGGTCGTTGCGCAGCGCCTGCAGGAACAGCACGGTCAGATAGGTCGTGGTCAGGTCGTTCGCCTCCCAATGCGTGACCAGCAGGGCGCGGGCGCCGGCGAAGAAGAAGCTGCGTGCCAGGCCCGACAGGCTTTCGCCGGCCCCGGTGCCGCCGGGGCCCGCCGTGTTGCACGCGGCCAGGATCACCAGCTCGGCGTCCAGGTTCATCCGCTCGATCTGCGACGCCGTCAGCAGCGCCCCGCGGGCGTCGGCGGCATCCGCGGCCGTGGAGGTCAGCACCGCCGGTTCGGCCTGGCAGCGCAGCTCGCTGGGCAGCACGGCATGGGTGGCGAAGTGCAGCAGCCGGTAATTGCTCAGATCGGTGCCCATCACCCGCGGCGCGGTGAAGGCCGGCCCCAGCAACTGGTCCGTCGCGCTGGCGCCCAGGATCTGGCGGGACGCATCCAGTTCCCGGCGCGCGCCGGGAAGCGGCGACAGGGTAGCCAGCATGCGCCCGCTGTCGCCGCATGTGTCCAACGGAAAGGTCGCGGCAGCCTGGCGCGGCGTCGGCGGGCGGAAATCGCCCATCCCGAACCAGGGCTGCGAGGCGCGCACCGTCTTGGCGGATTGACGCAGATTGACGAACCCGCCGGGCGAGGGGACATGCGACACCGCCATGCGCCGGATCAGGAACGGCGCCTGGTTCGGCGCCTCGCCCGCCGGCGGGGCGGTCAGCAGCAGGTTGAACGGAATCGACAGCAGGCTGCCCGAGGCCGACACGGTCAGCTGCGTCACCCCCGCCATCGCCGGTTCCACCGGTCCCAGCACCGCGGCATACAGCTCGGCCGCGGCGGCGGGGTCGAAGGCGGGCGGGCGGTTTTCCGCGTCCGGGACCATGGTGGCGCGGATGCGCCTGGCCAGCGCGTCGATGCGCCCCGACCCGCCGGCGATGCGTCCCAGCGTCATGCCGTCGCGGCGGATCAGGAAGGTCCAGCCCTCGGTATCGCCCAGCACGATCGCCGCCATCGCCTCGCGTGGGCCCAGCACGGCCTGCACGGCCTCCACCGAGGCGGTTTCCTGCACCAGGCCCGACAGGCGGGGTGATGCCGCCTGGATCGCCTGCCCGGCGTCGCGCAGCGTGTCCTGCACCTTGCGGATCTCGTCGTCGATCGCCGCGGCCTCGGACGAGCGTTCGTTCCCCGCCTCGGCGCGCCGCAGATACAGGCCGTCCAGCCGCTGCTCGGCCTGGTCCTGGCGCCGCATCGCCTCGGCCACGGCGGGTTCGCGCGTGCCCTCGGCCAGCCGGGCGGTGGCGCGGGCGATCTGGCGGCTGGTGATGCTGCCTTGGGCAAGCTGGGACAGGGCGAACATCTCGGCCCGCAGGGCGGGGTTGGCGGCATCGGCGCCCGAGAACGCCCGCAGGCAGGGCACGAACAGCTCGGGCGGCAGGCCGGTGCGCAGGGTCTGCAGCGTGCGCGCGGCGGACCGGCACAGCGGCAGGGCGCGGGCGGCGGCACCGGAGTCCACCAGTTCCCCGGCCTGCAGAAGCTCGGTCTGGGCCAGCGGGATACTGACCGGCTGCAGCCGGTTGAAGATGTCGACCGCCGCGCCAAGCTCGGATGCCGCCCGCGCCGGCTGCCCGACCGCGCCGATGGCGACACCGGTGGTTCGCAGATAGCGCGCCATCAGCCGTGGGTCGCGCCCGGTATACAGGTCCCGAGAGGCGGCCAGCGCGGCCGCGGCCTCGGCCGGGCGGCCCAGCGCCGAGAACGCGACGGCGCGATAGCGGCGGGTCTCGATCAGGCCGTTCAGCGCTTCGACCACTGAAGGGTTGGCCAGCAGCGCGGTATCGGCGGCAGCGTCGGCCATCTGCTCGACGGCGCTGCGCCCGCCCTGGCCGGTGCGCACGCGCGGGGCGAGGATTTCGCGCGGCACCAGCTCGGCGAAGCCCGACTCGGCGGTGGCCAGCAGGGCCAGGGCCTGGTCGGCGTGGCCGACATTCAGCAGGTGCAGGGCCCGCAGATAGGCGACCATCGGGCGGATGACCGGGTCGACCTGGTTCGGCAGCCCGGTCAGGCGTTCGGCGCGGGCCAGCAACCGGTCGGCCTCGGCGAAGCGGCCCTGGTTCGACACCTGCAGCGCCAGCCGCGCCAGCGTGGGGGCCGGGGCGGGGTTGTCGGGGCCGAGCAGGCGTTCCTGGATGGAGAGGGCGGCGCGATAGGCGGCTTCGGCGGCTGCATAGTTGGCGCGACGGTTCTCCAGCCCGCCGCGGGCGATCTGGTATTCGACCTCGGCGATCGCACCGGCGCCCTGCACCTTGTCGACGGTGGCGGCCTGGCGCTGCGTGGTCAGCCCGCCGCGATCGGGGGTGTCGGCCACCACGGCGGGCAGGCGCCCGGCCATGACGCCGATCGCGCGCTTCAGGGCGGGTTCGGCCGGCTTGACGCCATCGGCGAGGAACAGCGTGCCGTCGATCCGCACCGCCAGCGCGACATGCGGCCAGCCGCCCTGCCGCCTGGTGCAGGCCAGGCTGTAGCCGGGCACGCCGCCGATATCGGCCGGCGCGGGGCTGTCGCAGGCGAAGCGGACGTCCAGCGTGCGGCGCCAGGCGCTGCCGGACAGGGCTTCGGCCGGCTCGGGTCCCTGTGTGGATGGGGTGACATGGCCGGCGGGGTCGACATAGGTGCCGCAGAAGACCTGGGCCTCGGTGGCGCTGCGCAGCAGGGTGCAGGACTCGTTGAATTGGTTGGTGCCCAGGTCGAGCTGGGTGGCGTCGCGGCGGCCGGCGGTGCCGACGAATGCCTCGGGCAGGGGGACCGAGCAGGCGGCCAGGGCGGCTGTCAGCACGGTCGCGGCGAGTCGGCGCATGGTTCAGTAATCCCGTTCGGCCACGTCGGGCAGCGGGATCAGCCCGCCGCCGCCGCCGCTGGCGCGGAAGGTCTGCACGTCCTGCAACGGGTTGGTGACCGGCACCTGGCTGGTGGTGATCTGGATGCAGTTGGTGGACTGGATGGGGCAGCCGTTCAGCAGGTAGTTCGCCAGGCCCAGCGGCTGGATGAAACTGACCGACGCCGCGTTCACGCCGGTCTGGCCGTTGACGATGCCGCTCAGGTCGACGGTGCCGGGCGTGCCGGGCGCGAGGTAGCCGACATGCAGGGTCGCGACGTCGATGGCCCCGGTGGCCCCGCCCAGCAGGAATGACAGGAACAGGTCGGTGTTCGGCGCGGCGACGGCCAGGGTAGCCTGGGCGTTGTTGGCGATGGCGATCGCGAGCTGCGGCCGGCCGCTGGTCGCGCTGGCGGCGGCATCGAAGTTGATGGATTGGGTGGCCGACCCGCCGGAGGTAGCGCCGCCCAGGATGAAGATGCCGGTGTCGGAGCTGGCGGTCGGGAACTGGGCCAGCGGGATGGTGAACGATGTCTGCGATTGCAGCCGCGACGGTGTCAGCCCGGTCAGCAGGCCCGAGACCGTGATGGGACCCGCGACATTGGCGAACACCATGCGCCCGGCGGTGATCGCGCCCGTCTGGGTCAGTGTGCCGTCTTGCGTGGACAGGCTGACGGTGCCGCCCGGGGCGCGGATGGTGCCGGATTGCGCGAGGCCGGCCTGGGCACTGGCCGAGACCGCGGTGCCGGCGGCGATGGTGCCGGACTGGGTCAACGCGGTGCCGGCAGCGAGGGACGCGGTGCTGCCGGCGCTGACCTGGCCGATCTGGTCCAGCGCGCCGCCCGCGGTCAGGCTGGCGGCGGTGTCGGCGGTGATGGTGCCGGCCTGGGTCAACGCGGTGCCGGCAGCGAGGGACGCGGTGCTGCCGGCGCTGACCTGGCCGATCTGGTCCAGCGCGCCGCCCGCGGTCAGGCTGACGGCGGTGCCGGCGGTGATGGTGCCGGCCTGCGTCAGTGCGGTGCCGGTGCTGAACGATGCGGCGCCGCCAGCGCTGACCTGGCCGATCTGATTGATCGCGCCGGTCGTGGTCAGGGTGGCACCGGCACCGGCCGACAGGCTGCCGGACTGGGTCAGCAGGCCGCCCGCGATCAGGCTGGTATCGGTGCCGGCGGCGATGCTGCCCGCCTGGGTCAGCGTGGAGCCGGCGGTGAACAGGGCGGCGCTGCCGGCGCCGACCTTGCCGGTCTGATTGATCGCGCCGTCTGTCGTCAGGCTGGCATCGGCGCCGGCCGACAGGCTGCCGGACTGGGTCAGCAGACCGCCCGCGCGCAGCGTGGCGGCGGTGCCGGCGGTGACGCTGCCAGCCTGGGTCAGCGTGGTTCCGGCGGTGAACGATGCGGCGTTGCCAGCGCTGACCTGGCCGGTCTGGTCGATCGGGCCGCCCGCGGTCAGGCTGGTATCGGTGCCGCCCGAGACGATGCCCGACTGGGTCAGCGCCTGGCCGGCGCGCAGCGTGGCGGTGGTCCCGGCGGCAATGGTGCCGTTCTGGCTGAACGTGGTGCCGGCAGTCAGACCGGCGCTGGTGCCGGCGGCAATGGTGCCGTTCTGGGTCAGGGTGGTGGAGGCTGTCAGGCTGGCCGCCGCGCCGGCGCGGATCGTGCCGTCCTGAACCAGCGTGGTGCCGGCGCTCACGGTCGTGTCCGATCCGCTGGTGATCAGGCCGGTCTGGGCGATCGACGCGCCGGCGGCCAGGCTGGCCCCGGTCCCGGCGCGGATCGTGCCGGATTGGGACAGCGTGGTGCCGGCACTGGCCGCGACGCCGCCGGCGGTGGCGATCAGGCCGTTGTCCTGCGCCAGGCTGCCGGCGATGGCGCTGATGACGGCGGATCCGTTCACGACCTGGATGGCGCCGCCCGACTGGGTGAACGACCCGGTGCGCGCGGTCAGGCTGGCGCCTGTGCCGGCCGAGACGAAGCCGGCCACCGTCATGGCCGAACCCGACGCCAGGCTCGCGACCGCGCCGGCACGGATGGTGCCGGTCTGGGACAGCGTGGTGCCAGCGTCCAGCGTGGCATCGGTGCCGGCGGTGACCAGGCCGCCCTGGATGATCGCGCCCGTGCTGGCCAGAGTGGCGATGCCGCCGGCCGTCACGGTGCCGGACTGGGTCAGCGTGCTTCCGGCCTTCAGGGTGATGGCGCCGCCGGCGGTCACGGTGCCTGCCTGCGTCAGCGGGCTGGTCGAGTTCAGCACGAGGTCGGTGCTCGCGGCGATCAGTCCGCTGTCCTGGACCAGGGTGTTTGCGAGGGTGCTGATCGCGATGGTCCCGTTCACGGTGCGGATCGAGCCGCCATACTGTCCGAACTTCTGGGACGTGGCAGTCACCGAGGCGGCGGTCAGGGAACCGGACAGGAATATGTCCGAGGGCGAGGACAGGCTCGCCGCACCGCCGGCGCTGACGGTGCCGCGCAGTGCCACCTCGAACGTGCCCGTCATCGCCAGATCGGCGGCGGCGGTCATCACGCCGGACTGCTGGACGGCACCGGCGGTCAGTGACGCGTTGGCGCCGGCCGTCAGGGTGCCGTCCTGGGCCAATTGTTGAAACGGCCCGTTGACGGACGGCGTGCTGCTGAACGACAGCGTGGCGCTGCCCCCGGCGGTGACGGTGCCGCCCTGGTACAGCAGGTTGCCGCCGGCGTTCAACGCGACATCCGTGCCGGCGGCGATCAGGCCGGTAAACTGCATCACGTTGCCCGTGGTCGCGGTGATCGTCACCGGCCCGCCGGACGCCTGGATCGTGCCGCCGGTCTGGGTGAAGCTGTCGCCCGCGGTCAAGGCAACGCCGCCGGCGCCCGCCCGGATCAGACCGGTCTGCGTGATCGCTGCGGCCTGCGCCGAGACCGTGACGCCGGCGACGATCGAACCGGCCTGTGCCAGCGTACCCGCCGCGATGATCTCGATCGCGCTCGGCGTGGCCGTGCGGATCTCTCCAAGGCTGCCCTGCGTGATCCCGCCCGTCGTGGCGGTCAGGCGGATCGTGGTGGGCGTGGCGCTGCCGGTGCCCAGCATCAGCGCGCTGTCCTGGCTGATCGAGCGGCCCGCCTGTGCGGCGATGTCCCCGGCCGAGAGGATCGTGCCCGCAGTCTGCAGGATGTCGGTCCCGGCGGTCAGGGTCAGGCCGGCGGCGCCGGCCTGGGTGGTGCCGGTATGGGACAGTGTCCCGGTCCCGGCGGTTTCCCGCACCGCGCCCGCGCCGATGGCCGAGCCGTCCTGCGCCAGCGTGCCGGACGTGGCGGTCAGCGCCAGTGTGCCGCTGGTCGCGCTGGTCTGGACCAGCCCGGTATTGGTCAGGCCGGCGGTGCCGGTCAGCGTGATCGCCTCGGTGGCCAGGACGCTGCCGTCCTGCGTCAGGGTGCCGCCGGCGGCGGCGGTGATCGCTCCCTTGCTGCCCAGGGCGAGCACGGTCCCGGCCAACCCGATGGTGCCCGCCGCGGTGATCGAGACGGCCCCGCCCGCGCCGTCGGCCCGCACGATCGCGCCTGACGCCTGTCGATACGATCCGCCCGACGCGGCCAGGCTGACCGTGCCGCCATTGCGGGCCATGATCGTGCCGGCATCGTGGGCGATATCCAGGGCGGCGGTGATCTGGACCGCGCCGGCGGCGATCGTGCCGGTCTGCGTCACGCCGGAGGCGGCGGACAGGCGGGCCAGCGTGACCGCGTCCACCAACCCGGCCTGGCCGATCGTGCCTTGCGTGGTGACGAGTGTCGCGCCACCCGTGGTGGCACTGACCTGGCCGGCGACGTCGATCGTGCCGGCGGTCAGCGCGATGTCGGCGGCGCTGATGGTGCCGTCGATGCGCAGCGCGCCGGCCTCGGTCAGGGTGAACCCGCCGCCGGTCACGGCGAAATCCCCGATCGCGCCGATCGCGTTGGCGGTGCCGGACAGCGTGACCGCGCCGGCCACGCCGAGGCTGCTGCGCAGCGTGGCGGCGACGATGGTCGCGCCGGCGTCCTCGGTGATGCCGCCCGCGGTGGTCGACAGGTCGATCACCGCGCCGGCCTGGCCAAGCGTGGCGCCGGTGGCGAGGGTGATGGGGCCCGTGGCGGTGGCGGACATGGCGGGGGCGGCGACCTGCGCGCCGCTGCCCTGGGCGATGCCCTGGCTGCCGGCTGTCAGGGCAAGCGTGCGGCCCGCGGTGATGCTGCCGCTGACGCCGATGCCGCCCGCCGGACCGGTGGACAGCCGGATGTCGCGGGATGCCGACAGCGGCCCGGCGACGGC
>CAYZKM010000094.1:0-11785 GCA_964478525.1 uncultured Bifidobacterium sp. | reverse complement strand
GCACCAGCTGCGTGTCTATGCGGGCGCTTGGGGTCGGGTTGGCGCTTGTGGCCACGGTGGCCACCGGCCCAGCCGCCGCGTAGGAACCGACGATCGCCGACCTGATGCGCAAGATCGAGGCGTTGCAGAAGCGCGTCGATGAGCTGGAAAGCCGCAAGACGACCGCCGCGAAACCGCCACCGCAGCAGCAGCACAGGGCAACCGCGACCGACACCGCCGCCAGCCCGGTCACCACCGCCCCACCACCGATCGCGCTCGCCGGCGCGCAACCGCCGCCGCCGCCCGGATCGGCGACACTGCCGGAAACGCCGGACGCCCGGAAAGTCGTCGATACGTCGATCCCCGGCCTGATGCCGCCCGAGCCGATGGGCAGCCAGTTCGAGGATGCGCTGCGCTCGGACCTGCCGGGCATATCGTTCCGCGTTCCCAGCATCGACACGCAGATCCGGTTCTATGGATTCGCGAAGCTGTCGGCCTATTCCGATCTGAACGGCCGCAACCAGACGGACGCACCGCCGCCACAGACGATCCCGCTGAACAACAGCGCCGCCGCCGCACAGGGCGGCGATTTCGGCATGACCGCACGGTTCAGCCGCCTGGGCTTCGATACCCGCACGCTGACCGACTGGGGCACGCTGGAAACCCGGGTCGAAGGCGATTTCGGCGGCGGCACCGCGACATCGGGCAACGCGCTGTTCCGGCTGCGCCAGGCCTGGGCCGAACTCGGCGACGAATCGTTCCGCGTGCTGATCGGCCAGGCGAACAGCCTGTGGAACGAGGGGGTGTTCGAAACGCTGATCGATGCCACCAACCTGAACCAATCCTTCACGCGCCAGGCGCAGATCCGCGCGACCGGACGCCTGGCGGCCGGGCTGACCGGACAGATCTCGCTGGAAGCCCCCGACACCCAGTACACCTCGGTCGCCGGCGTGTTCACGCCGGACACACGCTTCAACGGCGCAGCCAGCCCGGCCTTCACCACCATGCCGGACCTGCTGGGCCGGCTGACCTATCGCGACGACGGCCTGGTGCTGGACCTGCGCGGGCTGTTGCGCCGCCTGACGGTGCGCACCGCCGGCACCGCGGTCACCCCCAGCTCGGTGACGATGAACGCGCCTGGCTGGGGCCTTGCCGTGCATGCCCGCTTCCCCATGCGCTGGGTCTGGGACGCGCTCGGCCCGGACGAGCTGATGGGCATGGCATACTACGGCCAGGGTATCGGCCGGTATTTCGGCGGCAACACATCGGGCCAGGATGCACTGTCCAATATCGGCCTGGCCGGCGTGACGTCGGGCTTCAGCCTGAATCCGCTGCCGGCCTATGGCGTGATCGCCGCATACCGCCATTTCTGGATGACCAGGCTGCGCACCAACGTCTCGTACGCCTACGCGCACCAGGACTACCCATCCTATGCGCTGGGCTTCACGCCGGGCTCGCCTTCGGCGCTGGCGCTGAACCGCGACATGCAGCAGGTCTTCGTCAACCTGATCTGGAGCCCGTTCGCAACCATCCGCAACGGCACGTTCGGCAGCAGCTGGCTCGATGTCGGGATCGAATATGTCTACACCCGCCGCGACCTGTTCGGCGGATCGGCAACCGCCGGTTCGGCCGGCGCGGGCTTCGGCATCGCCAACCGCTTCGTCGCCGCCGCGATCGGGCGGTTCTGACCAGGTGGTCACAAGCCCAGCGATCAGTCGTAACGTCACATAATACCGGCACAGGCCGGACCAGACCCGCGCTCGGCGCGGGGACGCATGTCGGGGAACGCGCACATGGCTCAAGCCGATACCGAAAACAAGACTTTCCTGCAGAAACTGCTCGATACGGTCGAGGTCGTGGGGAACAAGGTCCCCCATCCGGCGGTCATCTTCCTGATCATGTCGGCGATCGTGATCGTGCTGTCGCAGCTGTTCCACATGCTGGGCACCAGCGTGACATACCAGGTGATCAACCCGGAAACCCACAAGGTCGAATATGCCACCTCGACGGTGAACAGCCTGCTGTCGGTCGACGGCATCCGCTTCATCATCACCTCGATCGTACGCAACTTCCTGGGCTTTGGCCCGGTCGGCGTGATCCTGGTCGCCATGGTCGGCGTGGGCCTTGCCGAGGAAGCCGGCCTGATCAAGGCGCTGATCCGCAAGATCGTGATCATCGCCCCGCGCAAGTCGATCACCTTCATCATCGTCGCACTCGGCGTGCTGTCGTCCGTCGCCTCCGACGCCGGCTACCTGGTGCTGATCCCGCTGGGTGGTGCGGCGTTCCTGACGCTCGGGCGCCATCCGGTGGCCGGCATCGCCGCCGCCTTCGCCGGCGTCGCGGCGACATTCGGCGTGAACCTGATAATCACGCCCGTCGACGGCGTCCTGACGGAGCTGACGAACGACGCGATCCATCTGATCAACCCGTCCTACTCGATCTATGTCACGGCGAATGTGTATTTCGGCATCATCTCCTCGATCCTGCTGTGCATCGTCTGCACCGTGATCACGGAACGCATGATCGAACCGCGGCTGGGCACGTACCAGGGGGAGGAGGTGGCGGAATCCGCCGACGCCACGACCGACGCCGAGTCACGCGGGCTGCGCGCCGCACTGTGGGGCCTGATCGGCGTCGTGGCGGTGATCGCGCTGCTGGCGCTGCCGCCCGGCGCGCCGTTGCGCAATCCGCAGACCGGCGCGCTGATCGGCGATTCGCCGCTGATGAACAGCCTGATCGTGATGATCATGCTGGTCTTCCTGGTCACCGGCGCCGCCTATGGCAAGGGCGCGGGCACCATCAACACGATGACACAGGGCATCGCCGCGATCACCAAGACCTTCTCGGGCCTGGGCGGATTGCTGTTCCTGTTCCTGGTGATCAGCCAGTTCCTGGCACATTTCAACTACAGCAACCTGGCCACCATCGCCGCCGTGAACCTGGCCGACATCATCGAGCACGCCAACATGGGCTCGCTGCCTCTGTTGCTGGTGTTCGTGCTGGTCACCGCGCTGGTCAACCTGATCATCCCCGCGGCCATCGCGAAATGGGCCATCCTGGCACCGATCTTCGTGCCGCTGTTCATGAAGCTGAACGTCGCGCCCGAAGTGGTCCTGGCCGCCTATCGTGTCGGTGACTCGCCCGGCAACTGCATCACCCCGCTGATGGCGTATTTCGGCATGATCGTGATCTTCGTGCAGAAATACCAGAAGGACGCCGGCGTCGGCACCGTGGTCGCGATGATGCTGCCCTACACCATCGCGCTGTACATCATCTGGACCATCTTCCTGGTTCTCTGGTACCTGCTGGGCCTGCCCTTCGGGGTGTAGCATCGCCTTCGACTGCGAACCGCAACAACATGGTGTCTTCATCTGCATGAGCAGCATCACAATCACATTCCTGATCGTCGTGGCGATTGTGGTGCTGTTCGTGTGGAACCGTATCCCTGTTGTCCTGGTCGCGCTGGGCACCGCGCTGGCACTGTATTTCACCGGCGTGGTCACCCTGCACCAGGCGCTGGGCGGGCTGGGCGACCCGGCGGTGATCTTCATCGCCGCGCTGTTCATCGTCAGCGAAGGGCTGGATGCCACCGGCGTCACCGCCTGGGCCGGCCAGGCGCTGATCGCACGCGCCGGGCAAAGCCGGGTGCGGCTGTTCGTCCTGATGATGAGCCTGGTCGCCGCACTGACCGCCCTGATCAGCGTCAACGGCGCGGTGGCCGCGCTGATGCCGGTGGTCGTCGTGATGGCGATCCGCCTGGGGCGGCCGACTTCGCAACTGCTGATGCCGCTTGCCTTCGGCGCCCATGCCGGATCGCTGCTGGCCCTGACCGGCACGCCGGTCAACGTGCTGGTGTCCGAAGCCGCTACCGATGCGGGCCTGCCGGCGTTCGGCTTCTTCTCGTTCGCCATCGCCGGCATCCCGCTGGTGATCGCCACGACCCTGATCGTGCTGCTGTTCGGCGCCAGGCTGCTGCCGTTCCGCAGCGGACGCACCCTGCCCGCCGATCTCAGCCGCCACGCCCATACGCTGGTGGAACAGTACCGGCTGGAAGGCGAGGTGTTCCAGCTTCGCGTCCGCGCCTCCTCGCCGCTGATCGGCCAGGCCCATGACGCGATCGACCTGGCCGGCTACCCCGAACTGACCCTGGTCGGCGTCCGCTCGGCCAAACCCGGCGGACCGGCGCGGCAATCCGTCCTGGCCGAGGGCGACAGCCTGCTGCTGCGCGGGGATGTCGCCGTCGCGGGAACCCTGGCTACCGACAAGCATCTGTCCTTCCAGGAAAACGACGACCAGGTTCCCGTCACCGACATGCTGTTCAATCGCCATTCCGGCCTGGCCGAGGTGGTGATCCCGCCACGGTCGGGCATGGTCGGCCAGGCCGTCTTCCCCGGCATGATCACACCCAGCGGCGACCTGGTCATCCTGGCGATACAGCGGCGCGGCGAGGAGCAGGGACCGGACGAAACCATCCTGGCACCCGGTGATACGATGCTGCTGCAGGGCACATGGGAAGCGCTGGACAAGCACCTGGACGATCCCCACGTGCTGGTGGTCGACTCGCCCAACATCGTGCGCCGCCAGGCAGTGCCGATGGGCACCGGTGCCAAGACCGCGATCGTGATCCTGCTGGGCATGGTGCTCGCACTGGCCACCGGGCTGGTGCCTGCCGTCATCGCCGGGCTTGTCGCGGCCTGCGCGATGGTATTGACCAATGTCCTGACGGTCGACCAGGCCTATCGCTCGATCAACTGGACCACCGTCATCATGGTCGGCGCGATGATTCCGCTGTCCACCGCCATGTCCACCAGCGGCGCGGCCGCCCTGATGGCCGAGGGCCTGGTGTACCTTGTCGGCGATGCCGGCCCGCACGTGCTGCTGGCCGGGCTGTTCATCCTGACCGCGATCCTGGGCCAGCTGATCAGCAACACCGCGACCGCGCTGATCATCATCCCCATCGCCGTCGCCGCCGCGAAAGAGATCGGGGTGTCCCCCGCGCCAGTGCTCATGAGCGTCGCCGTCGCCTCGGCCGCGGCCCTGATGACCCCCGTCGCGACACCCGTCAACCTCATGATCATGGGTCCTGGCGACTACCGCTTCGGCGACTACTGGAAGCTCGGCCTTGCCCTGATGATCATGTACTTCGCCGTGTCGGTCTTCCTGGTGCCGCTGGTCTGGCGTTTCTGATACGCCGGGCTCAGCGCCCGCCCGACAGCAGGACCAGCAGAAGCGCGGCAATCGCCAGCAAGGCCAGGCTGGCCGTGACCCATTGCCGCAGCAGGCTGTCCAGCCGTTCCGCCGCCACCCCCACCCGGCGCGCGAGGCCCACGGCGTCGCCGGCGAACAGCCGGACGATATCGCCCTCGGGGATCGCGGGCAGGCGATGACCCCACCGCGCCAGGCAAGCGGCGAGCACACCGCCCACCAGCAGCGGCCAGGTCAGCTTCCACAGCGTGGCGGGTGCCGTGACATCGCCCGCCGATCCACCGATCACCGACAGATACAGACCCCACGGCACCACCACCGCGGCGATGGCGATTCCCCACCAGGTCCATGCCACACCCGTCACCACCGGATCGGCCGGACGGATCGCGGCCAGCCGGCGCAGGAAATGGATCATCAGCATGGCCGTGCCGGCGGATGACAGGCTGAACAGGACCGCAACCAGCCCATAGCCCGCCGGGTCTTTCAGCATCAGCTTGGCCAGCGCCCCGCCGGTCAGCGGCAGCCCGGCCATGCCCAGCGCCAGGATGGCCGCCGGGGCCAGCACCGCCGCCACGCCGTTCATCCGCGCGCCGATCGCCAGGAACAGGCCGCCTTTCACCAGGGTGTGGTGTGCGCCATAGAAGGCGACGATCAGGGCGATGCCGGCCGCACCGCCGCCCTGCGCCAGGCCAAGGCCCATGACGGCCATCACCACACCCATCTGGCTGATGCTGGAACAGGCCAGGATGGTCTTCGGATGCGCCTGCACGATGCCGACCCCCACGCCGTAGAAGGCCGAGACCAGGCCCAGCACCACCATCGCCTGGCCCCAGTCGGGCATGGCCACATCCAGCGGCAGAAAGCGGATCAGGCCGATGACACCGGCCTTGACGGCGGCGCCGCTCAGGACCGCGGCGGCGGGGATCGGCGTGACCCGGTATGTCAGCGGCATCCAGACGTGGAACGGCACCATGCCGAGCTTGACGCCGAAGCCGGCGATCAGCAGGACCATGATGGCGACCCGCCAGGGGGAGGCCGGCAGCGCGGCGACCGTGGCGCGGATCAGCCCGCCATCGGCCGGCGCGCCCTGTGCCAGCATCACGAAAGCCATCAGCAGGAACGCCTCGCCCAGCAGGGCCAGCCCGACATAGATCGTGCCGACCCGACGCGCGCGCTGGGTGCCGTCGGACACGACCAGGCCAAGCGCGGCGAGGCTGACGAGGGAAAACAGCAGGTAGAAGCCGACCAGGTCTGCGGCCATGAACACGCCCAGGCTGCCGGCCAGCGTCAGCAGCCACCAGCCGACGAAGCGCAGCTTGTTGGGCCGGTTCTCCAGATCGGCGGCGGCATAGGCGCCACCCGCGATCCACAGCAATGCAGCGGTGCCAAGCAGGATCGCGCCGGGCAGATCGAGCTCCAGCCGCAGCCGCAGCAGCGCGGGCGGCAGCGTCAGGGCGGTGTCCACGCAGAACAGCGCGGCCAACAGGGCTGGCACCGGTGCCAGGACCAGCAGGCCGCGCACGCGGGCACGATACCAGGGCACCAGCAAAGCCAGCGCCATGGCCAGCGGGGTCGCCAGCGCCAATCCCAGGAACCCGCCGTTCATGACGCCCCCGCCAGCAGGGCGAAGGGCCGCCCGATCTCCAGCAATTGCGACGAACGGAGCGGCATCAGGCCCAGCAGCAAGGCACAGATCGCAAGGATCAGCACGATCGCCTGTCGCGTGGGCGAGACCAGGCTGAACGGGGCCGCCGCGGCCGGGCGCGGCGCCATGGCGATGGAGATCACCTGGAACACATAGCCGGCGGCCAGCAACCCGCCGGCCAGGATCACCAGCGCCCACCACCATTGGCCGGCCGCCATCGACGCCGTCAGCAGCATGGCCTTGGCGATGAACCCGCCGCTGGGCGGCAGGCCCATCAGCGACATCCCGGCCAGGCCGAAGGCGAACACCGTGATCGGCAGCGACCGGCTGAGGCCGGGCAGGCCGTCGATACGGTCATGACCCACGGCCTCGGCCATCAGGCCGGCCGCCATGAACATCGCCGCCTTGGCCACCGCATGGGCCACCAGCTGCAGGATCCCGCCCGTCCAGGCGACACCCAGCCAGGTGGGATCGGGGGCGGCGGTGACCAAGGGGAACAGGAAGAACAGGTAGCCGATCTGCGCGATGGTCGAGTAGGCGATCAGCAGCTTCAGCCGCACCTGGCGCAGGGCGAGGACGCTGCCGAACAGGATGGCCAGCGCCCCCAGCGCGCCCAGCAACTGCGCGGCGCCGAACGTCAACTGGCCGGGCAGCGCGTCGAACCACAGCCGGACCAGCAGGATGAACGAGCCCTTGACCACCAGCGCCGACAGCAATGCGCTGGCCGCCGGCGGGGCGCCGCCATGCGCGGGCGGCAGCCACAGATGCAGGGGAAACAGCGCGGTCTTGGCAATCAGCCCGGCGGTCATCAGGGCGCCGGCCACCATCACCATCGCGCCGGGCCGGACCCGGGCGGCCAGCAGCGGGATATCGAGCGTGCCATAGCCGCCATACAGCACCGCGGTGCCCAGCAGATACAGGGCCGATCCGACCAGGGCGAACAGCAGGTAGCGCAGCGCAGCCGCCAGCGTCTCGGCCTTGCCGTCCAGCGAGACCAGGGGCACCGCGCCGAACGTCAGCAGCTCCAGGGCGACGTACAGGGTGAACAGGTCACCGGCGAACCACACCGCGTTCAGCCCGGCCCAGACACCCATCAGCAGGGTCCAGAAGGCCTGCGCGGCGCGCCCGCTGCCGGCGCCGACGCTGTCGCGGGCATACAGGCCGATCGCCCCGATCACCAGCGCGGTGGTCAGGACCATGATCACCGCCAGCCCGTCCGCTCGCAGGGCGATACCCAGCGGCGGAGCCCAGCCGCCAACGCGATAGGACAGCGGCGCCCCCGACTGCCAGACCTGCGCCAGGATCGCCAGGGCAACCGCAGCACCCGCCGCGATTGCCGCCAGCGCCAGGGTGCGGCAATGCCGTCCGCCCAGCGCCACCGACAGCACGACCCCGGTGACCGGCACCATCAGCGCGGCCACCAGCAGCCAGCCTCCGCCCTGCGCCGGGATCAGGGCTTGCCTCCATCCGGCGGCCCGGGTGCGATCGAGGCCGCACCCGTCGCCTCGAACAGGCGCAGCAGCAGGGCCACGGCCACGGCGGTCGCGGCAAAGGCGACGACGATGCCGGTGATGACCATGGCCTGCGGCACCGGATCGCCGCCCATGCCGACGGCGGCGCCACGCCGGGCGACCACGCCGAACGTCAGGAACACGCCGGCGCCCAGCAGGTTGAACGACACGATCTTCCGCAGCGGCCGAGGGTGCACGATCGTGCCGTACAGCCCCAGCCCGATCAGCCCGGCGCCGCACAGCCCGTATAGATCGGCGGCGGTCACGGCTTGCCTCGGGTCACGGCGGGGCCGACGACCAGCAGGACCAGGATCGCGGCGATCGAGGCCGTCAGCACCGTCTCGACCACGATGATCACCGGTTTCTGGAACCCGTCCGGATAGGACAGGAAGCCGCCCGGCAGGGCGAAGCCGCCCAGGCCCACCGCGATGAACAGGGCGGGGCCGGCGGCCAGCAGCCAGCGCAGCCAGGCCCGGTCGAGCAACGGCATCCGCGCCAGCCCCGCCATCAGCACGCACAGCGCCATGGCCGCCAGGATCGCGCCGGCCTGGAACGCGCCGCCCGGCTCGATCGCGCCGACCCACAGCATATAGACCGCGACGACGAACCCGACCGGCGGCAGCATCCGCCCCATCAGGATCAGCGCCCCGCTCGGCGGCCCCTCGGCCGGGTTGCGGGGCGCGCCGCCCCAGGCGGCATCGGGCGCCAGCGACCAGACGGCCATCAGCGCCAGCAGCAGCACCACTTTCTCCAGCAGCGTGTCCATCGACCGATAGGCGATCAGCACCGCCGTCACCGCATTGCCGACGCCAAGATCGGGCAGCGGCACCGCGGCCTGTGGGGCCAGGGTCGGTGCCGGCTCGGGCAGCAGCAGGACCACCGCGCCCAGGGCGGTGGTGACGGCCACCGACAGCGCGGCGGCGAGGGTGCGCGCCCCAGGGCCGGCGCCGGGGACGGGCTGGTCCTCGGCCGGGCGCAGGCGGCGGACGGCGAACAGCAGCAGGGCGCCGGTGACGCCGCTGCCGACCGCGGCCTCGGTCAGCGCGACATCGACGGCGGCCAGGCGCACCCAGGCCAGGGTCAGCAGGATGCCATAGGCGATGAAGCCGACGACGGCGGCCAGGTCGGTGCGGACCGCATTGGCCCAGGCCGCCATCCCCAGGATCATCCCCACCAGCGCCAGGTCGGGCAGCAGTGTCACCATCACGCCCCCTGCCCGCCGCGGCGGATCATGCGGGCGATCAGCTGTGTCACGGTGGCGCCGGCGAATTGCGCCAGGGCCCAGACCATCAGCAGCTTCAGCATCGCCCAGCCGCCGCCGAGCTGCGGCAGCAGACCCAGCACGATCAGGCCCAGGCCCAGATTGTCGGCCTTGGTCAGCGCGTGCAGGCGGGACATGGAATCGGGGAAGCGGATCAGCCCGACCGTGCCGGCCAGGAAGAAGAACGCCCCGGCCGAGACGGCGACCACGGTGACCATGTCGGCGGCAAGGCGCAGCATCAGCGGTCCGCCGGCTTGATGTTGGCAAAGGCCACCGCCGCGAAGGCCGCCAGCAGCGCCAGGATGACGGCCACATCGACGCCCGCCCATACATCCGTCGCAACGGCAACCAGCAACAGGATCGCGACGCCGCCGGTGCCCAGCAGCTGCGCGGCCATCATCCGGTCGGCGTCAGACGAGCCGGCCAGCACGCGCGCCAGGCCGACCGCGACCATCACCAGGATCAGGCAGGCGACGACGATCAGGAACTCAGCCATGGCCGCCCCTTGTCGCGACGAACGATGCTTCCTCGGCCCGGATCGCCTCGGCCACCGGCTGGGTCAGGTCCAGGCAATGGACCAGAAGCGTCCCGTCCGGATTGTCGCCCGCCGGCACCGTGCCGGGCATCAGGCTGGCATAGGCGCCGAACGCGTCCCGCGCCGGCCCGGGCGGGGTCCGCAGCGGCACGTTGACATACCCGGGCGTGATGACGATTCGCGGGTCCATCGCGCGGCGTGCGACATCGAGCCCGGCGCGCAGGGATTGCCCCGGAAACCGCGCGGCCAGGCGCAGCACTGCGCCGACCGACGGCCGCTTCCCCGATGGCGGGGCCAGGCGCAGGCTGAGCCAGGCACCGCCGATCACCGCCACGGCCGCCGCGGGCAGATCGGCGGCATGGAACCCGGCCAGCGCCAGCCACAACAGCAGGCACAGCCCTGCCCGCCACAGGACCGGCGCGATATCAGGCATCGGCCCGCGGCTCCCGGATGCGGAACCAGGCGATGTACAGCGCCGGCAGGAAGACCAGCGTGATCACCGTCCCGGCCAGGAACCCGCCCATCACCGCGAAGGCCATCGGCCCCCAGAAGATCGTCGCGGCAATGGGGATCAGCCCGAGCACGGTCGAGATCGCGGTCAGCATGATCGGGCGGAAGCGGGACAGCGAGGCCTCCAGCACCGCATCCCAGGGCGCCCTGCCCTCGGCGCGTTCGGCCTCGATCTGCTCGATCAGGATCACCGCGTTGCGCGCGATCATGCCGATCAGCGACAGGATGCCCAGGATGGCCACGAAACCCAGCGGCCGCTGGAACAGGAACAGCCCGGCGACCACGCCGCTCATGGACATCGGCACGACGATCAGCACCATGAACAGCCGATGGAAGCTTTGCAGCTGGATCATCAGGAAGGTGATCATCATCAGCAGCATCAGCGGCACCACGGCCAGCACGGATGCCTGCGACCGCTCGCTTTCCTCGACCGTGCCGCCGATCTCGATGCGATAGGACCGCGGCAGGGTGGCGCGCAGCGTCTCGACCGCGGGCGCAAGTGCCGAGACGACGCTTTCCGGCAGTTGCCCGGCGGCGACATCCGCCTGCACCGTCAGCGTCGGCACCCGGTCGCGCCGCCAGATCAGCGGGTATTCCTGGTCGAAATCGAACGTCGCCACCTGGCTGAGCGGCACGGTCCGCCCGTTCGGCAGCGGCACCTGCACGTTGCGCAGGGTCGCCAGCGACACGCGTTCCTCGTCGGTGGCGCGCACCACCACGTCGACCAGGTAGATCCCATCGCGCAGCTGCGTCACGGTGGTGCCGGTGACGACCGAGTTCAGCACCGACGCCAGTGTGGCCGAGCTGAGGCCCAGCAGCCGGGCTTCGTCCTGGTCGATATTGATGCGGACGCGGCGCGCCGGCTCCATCCAGTCGTAATTGATCTGGCGCGCATCGGGGTTGGACGCGACGATGGCGGCCAGCTGCATGGCGATGTCGCGCACCTGGGAAATATCGGGGCCGCTGATGCGGTACTGCACCGGCCAGCCGACCGGCGGGCCGAGGCCCAGCGGCGAGACCCGGGTGACGGCGCTGGGCAGTTCGTTGGCCAGGAAGGTTTCCAGCCGCGCGTGCAGCCGCTTGCGGGCGGCGACATCCTTGGCGATGACGACGGCCTGCGCGAAGAAGTCGTTCGGCAG
>CAYZKM010000093.1:0-11948 GCA_964478525.1 uncultured Bifidobacterium sp. | reverse complement strand
CGCCGGCGAGCGACTTCGGCCGCCTGGCGCAATTCGGTGGCCATGCGGTCGGGATCGACCGGCTGCCATTGATGCGTCGGCAGCAGGATTTGCCGCGCGAACGGCAGCGCGGCCAGGTCGTGCAGGGCCTCGTCCTCGACGAACAGCCCGTGCAGATCGAGATCGAGGCCATGGGCGATCTCTGCCGCCAGGCGGATCATGTCGGGATCGGCGGCACCGTGATCGAGTTCCAGCACCAACCGCCGATAGGTCAGCCGAGGAGGCTGGGTCATGTGATGTCGGCCTTGCTGTCGGCGCGCTTGCGCAGTTCCGAGAATGTCCTCAATCGCGCTTCCACCGCCTGGTTGATCGATCCGTCTGGATACGTGCCATCGGCACCGCGCACGCCGGCGGGCCGGCCGGTCAGGTGCGCGATGCCCTGGTCGATGGATGCGACCGGCCAGACATGGAAGCGGCCTTCGGCACATGCCTCGACCACATCGGCGCGCAGCATCAGGTGGCGCACATTCGCCGAAGGGATCATCACGCCCTGCGTGCCGGTCAGGCCGCGGCCGGCACAGATGTCGAAGAAGCCTTCGATCTTCTCGTTCACGCCGCCGATCGCCTGCACCTGGCCGTGCTGGTTCACCGACCCGGTCACCGCGACATCCTGCCGCAGCGGCACATCCGCCAGCGCCGACAACAGTGTATACAGCTCGGCTGACGAGGCACTGTCGCCATCGACGCCGCCATAGGATTGTTCAAATACCAGGCTGGCATAGACGGACATCGGCGCATCCAGCGCATAGCGGCCGGCCAGGAATCCCGACAGGATCAGCACGCCTTTGGAATGCAGCGGCCCGCCAAGTTCGACCTCCCGCTCGATATCGACGATCTTGCCGCCACCGGGCCTGACGCGGCAGGTGATTCGCGCCGGACGCCCGAAGGCATAGCCACCCAGCGACATCACGCTCAGGCCGTTGATCTGGCCGACCGCGCTGCCCGTGGTATCGATCAGGGCGACGTCGCGCAGGATCATTTCCTGCCCATGTTCGCGGATGCGCGAATGGCGCCGCACGCGCGCGGTGATCGCGCTGTCGATATCCTGCCGGCCGATGGTGTCGCGCCGGGACTGATGGGCGAGGTGATCGGCCTCGGTGACGAGGTCCCGTACCTGCTCCACCTGCAGGGTCAGCTTGCCGGAATCATCCGCCAGTCTTGCCGCCTGCTCGATCACGCGTGCGACGGCGGACTGGTCCAGCGGACGCAGCTTCTCGCGGGTGACGACACCGGCGATGATGCGGGCCAGCATCGCCTCACTTTCGACGGACCGCTCCAGATCATCGTCGAAGTCGGCCAGCACCTTGAAATGCGTCGCGACATCGGGATCGGCCTGCGCGAACATGTAGTACAGCGCACGATCGCCGTAGATTACCACCTTGACGTCCAGCGGGATCGGATCGGGTTCCAACGAAACGGTCGTGGTCATGCCCATGAACCGGCCGGCGTCCTCGATGGTGATTTCCTGCCGCGCGAGGGCGCGCTTCAGCGCGGACCAGCTGAATGGCTCGGTCAGCAGGGCGCGGGCATCCAGCAGGATCGCGCCGCCATTGGCGCGATGCAGCGCGCCCGCCTTGATCAGGCGGAAATTCGTGACCAGCGCGCCCTGCATCTGCAGATATTCGATGCGCCCGATCAGGTTCGCCAGCGTCGGATGCAACTCCTCGATCACCGGCGTGCCGATGCCGTGATCCGCCTGCGTGACCAGGACGTTCACCTCGTAGCGTTCCAGCATCCCGCCCACGCGCATCGACGCGGCCATGGGCGGTTCGCCCTGCTGTTCCTGCGCCGTGAACAGCTGCACATTCTCCAGCAGGTCGGCACCGATCGCCTCGATATGCGCAACCACCTTGGGCAGGTCGGCGAACGCTTCCTTCACCTCTGCCAAAGGCTGGGACAATGCGAAGGCGGCGGTTTCGCGTTCCAGCGCGCGGACGGCGTCCCGCACCTCTTTCTCCAGCCGGGGCATGCCCCGCAGCGTTTGCTCCAGCTCTTTTTCCAGCTCCTCGATCGCCTCACGCGTGGCGCGCTGCTCGTCTTCCGACCAGGCGTTGAAATCGGCGGGCGGCACCACCTTGCCGTCGCGCGTCGGAGCCATCGCGAAACCCATCGGCGTGCGCATGATCGCGATGCCGCGCGCCGTCGCCTTCTCGTTCAGCGCTTCGAACGCTTTTTGCCCCCTGGACTGGATCGATTGTTCGATCGCGGTGCGGCGCTTCTGATAGTCCTCGCCCTCGAACAGGGCAGGCAGCGCGACCTTCACCTCCTCGATCAGTTCGTGCACCGATTTGTGCAACGCCGGCGCGCGCCCCGCCGGCAACGAGATCGCAACAGGGCGGTGCGGGTCGGCGAAGTTGTTGACATAGACCCAATCGGGCGGCGCCGGACGTTCGAACGCGGACTCGTTCAGCGCCTGCAGCACGGATTGCGGGATACGGGCGCCCGCGCTGCCGATGGCGAAAATGTTGAAGCCCTGACGGGTGATGCAGGTGCCCAGGTCGATCGCATCCCGCGCCCGCGGCTGATCGATCAGCCCTGGCAACGGAGTCAGATCGGCCGTCGTTGCAAAGGACAGCGCCTTGGGATCGGCGGCGCGATACAGCCGATCCGCCGGCAGCGGCGCGACCGCCGGTTGGTCCACGCCCCGCGTCGATGCGGTTTCGTCCGGCATGTTCGTTTCCTCGATTTGTCACGTCAGCACATCCCTGCTTCATGTGGACGTGCATTGACCGCGATCAATGGGGCCAGGCTGTCACCATTGCGGGTGCCGTGATGGTACGGGTATCACCGCCTCGCCGAATGGCCAAGCAGACGCTGGGAGAAGACACCAATGTTGACGCGACGGAATACTCTTGCCGGGGTCGGTGCGGCCGCCCTTTCGACGCTGCCGCGACGCAGCCGAGCGCAGGCGAACCAGACATTGAGGATCGGCATTCTGAACGATCAATCGGGCGTATATCGCGATGTCGGCGGTCCGGTCTCGGTCGCCTGCGCAAAGCAGGCGATTGCCGAGTATGCAAGCCAGAATGGGTTGCAGGTCGAGTTGCGGGTGGCCGACCACCTGAACAAGACCGATGTCGGCCTTGCCGTCGCCCGCCAGTGGTTCGACGACGGCATCGACGTGATCATGGATATCCAGGGCTCGGGCGTGGCGCTGGCCATCAACGGGCTGGTCGCGGATCGCGACAAGGTGATGATGGCCTGCAATGTCGGTACGTCGGAACTGGATGGCAAGAACTGCAGGCCCACGACGATCCACTGGGCCTACAACACCTATCTGCTGTCGTCGGTGGAAGCGTCCACGCTGGTGAAGCATGGCGCCAACACTTGGTACTTCATCCGCGCCGACTATGCGTTCGGCCGCGCGATGCAGGACGATGCCACGGCGGTGGTGGAAAAAAGCGGCGGCAAGGTGCTGGGCAGCATCGCCATGCCGTTCCCCAGCACGGATTTCTCCTCGGCCGTGATCCAGGCGCAGGCATCCGGTGCCAAGGTCGTCGCGCTGGCCAATGCCGGACTGGACCTGATCAATTGCGTGAAGCAGGCGGTGGAGTTCGGGCTGACCAGAAGCGGCGTGAAGCTGGCCACCCTGCTGCTGTTCCAGAACGATGTGCATGCGCTGGGCCTGCAGGTGGCGCAGGGGTCGTATGTCGCGACCACCTATTACTGGGACCTGAACGATCGCACGCGCGGCTTCGCCAAGCGCGTCTGGGCCGCCGCCGGGAATGCCCCGCCGAACATGAGCCAGGCGGCGAACTATTCCGCGATGCTGCACTACATGAAGTGCGCCAAGGCGATGGGGCCCGAGAATGTGAAGAAGTCTGGCCGCGCGGCGGTGGAGTGGATGAAGAAGAACCCGGTCGATGACGACGTATTCGGCAAGGCCACCATCCGTCCGGACGGCATCGTCGCCGCGCAGGCCTATCTGTTCGAGGTGAAGGCCCCGTCCGAGAGCAAGTATGCCTGGGACTACTTCAAGCTGGTCGACAACGTGCCGCCGGAACAGGCGTGGATGCCGCTGGCCGACAGCGCCTGTCCGCTGGCGAAGGCCTGAACGCAAAACCCCTGCCCGCGTCGCCGTGGGCAGGGGTTTCCGTTGAACCGGGCGGGCTCAGTTCGCCGCGGCGGCCATCGCCGAGCCCTTGAAGGCGGGCATGACTTCCTTGGCGAAGCGGTCCAGCTGTTCCAGTGCCGCCGACAGCGGCGTGCCCAGCGCCATGCTGCAGCTGACGCGGTTCAGACCGGGATAGCGCTTTTCCACTGCCTTCAGCGCCTCGATGATGTCGGCGGGCGTGCCGGCCAGGAAGCCGCCAGCCTTCACCGCATCCTCGATCCGCGGCAGCTTGACGTTCGCGGCCAAACGAGGGTCGCGCATGGCGGCGATCTGTTCGTCGGTCAGCGCACGCACCAGGCGCAGCTCGCCGAACATCTTCATGTTCTCCTCGTAGTATTTGCCGGCGGCCTTCATCGCGGCCTCGCGGCTCTCGGCGATGTAGAACTGGAAGCCCAGAGACAGGCGTTCGCCTGGTTCAAGCTGAATGCCACGGCGGGCATAGGCGGCGCGGAAGCCGTCCATGTGGCGATCCACCGCGCCACCCTCGGCCGAACCGCCGCCGATCACGCCCGACATGCCGTGCTTGGCCATGAAGTCGAACGCGCGGTCGGAACCCGACTGGATCGGCTGCCAGCATTCCACCGGCAGACGCGCCGGACGCGGCACCAGCGTGATCTCCTTCAGCGTATAGCCGCGATACGGCACTGCCGGCGGGATCGTGAAGAAGCGGCCCTTGTGGGAGAATTTCTCCTCGTTGAACGCCTTGAAGATGACGTCGCACCCTTCCTCGAACATCGCGCGGTTGGCTTCCTGATCGGTCAGCGGATTGCCGAAGCTTTCCACCTCGCGGGTGTGATAGCCGCGGGCGACGCCGAAGATCACGCGGCCTTCCGACAGGATGTCGGCCATCGCGTAGTCTTCCGCCAGGCGCAGCGGATGCCACATCGGCACGACGTTGAAGCCGCAGCCGATCTTCAGGTTCTTGGTCTTGTTGACCAGGTGCATGGCCATCATCAGCAGGTTCGGAATGCACTCGGTGCCTTCCGGCTGGAAATGATGTTCCGCCATCCAGAATGTGTTGTAGCCCAGCCCGTCCATCGTCTGCGCATAGGCAACGGCCTTGTGCAGCGCGCCGGCCAATTGCTCGGGCGTGTACCAGCGATCGTTGATGGGAGTCCCGGTGTAGCCCAGGTTCTCCATATCAACGGTCCCGACATAGGAGCTGTCGAAATTCGTGATCATATTGCTTCCTTCCCAACTCTGCCGCCACCTCGGACCTGTATCCGCCGGTACGACGGCGACAAAAGGGCTGAGCGGACGGTTACCGGCTGGTAGGAATATCGCACGAGTGAGGCGGGAGGCAAAGCGGCGCGCCTAGCCGCGGTGAAACAGCAGGTAGGTCACGGGGTTGTCCGGCAGGTGCCAGGCAAGTCCCGCCTCGGCGATCACGGACAGGATGTTGGCGATCACCGTCGCGCCCAACGCCGCCGCCGTCAGGCGGGCGCCAGGCACCGGCATCGCCGGGGCCGGCTGGAACCAGGCCAGCCCGGTCAACTGCGCGCCGCCGGCGGCAATGCAGCAGGCGAACACGATCAGCGCCCAGGTATACAGGTGATAGCCCAGCACCGGCGACCCGAAGCCGGGATCGCCGGGCAGGATGTGCAGCAGGATCTGGCGGATCGAGATCGCCGCGCCCAGCAGGCTGCCCAGGATCAACAGTCCGGACCCCAAGCCGATCTCGCGGGCGGTCAGGCCGTCACGCCGCGCCGACAGCAGGATATGCACGGGGCCAAGTGCCGCCAGCATCATCGCGATGCGCTGCATCACGCATAGCGGGCAGGGCGGCTCTCCGGTCAGGAACTGATCGGCCATCGCGCCGGTCAGCACCGCCAGCAGCACCCAGGCATTGCCGGTTGCGGCCAGAAGATAAAGCCGGGTCACAGGCTGATCGTCAGCGGGTTGGTGATGTCGGACGCGAACGCCCAGGCCGTCGCGATCACCGCCAGCAGGAACAGCGGCACCTGCGCTCGGCTGCCCATCCAGCCGGCGGCCAGGCTTGCCAGGCACAGCAGCATCAGCACCGCATAGAGCATGGTTTCCGATCCTTCCGCCCCACGGTCACGCCCGCCCGGATGTCACCGGCACGGTATGTGACCCTCGGTATCCGGGGCTGTCAAACGGCCGGGTGGGGCCGGCTTGCACATGGCAGCCGAGCGTGAAACCATCTGACGATATTGCAGAACATGAAACCGTGAGGAAGAGATCCAATGGACGTCGGCATGATGATGGTGTTCTCCAGCTACGGATGGGACGATTGCCCCGACTCCCGTGTCTGGGACGAGGAAATCCGCCTTGCCCGCCTTGCCGCCGATTCCGGATTCGACTGCCTGTGGTCCGCCGAACACCATTTCGCCGACTATTCCTTCGTGCCGGACAACATCCAACTCATGAGCTATCTGGCCGGGGTGTGCCCGAACGTCGATCTTGGCACCGCGGCCGTGATCCTGCCCTGGCACGATCCGTTGCGCGTGGCCGAACAGGCGTCGGTCCTGGACTATCTCTGCAAGGGGCGTTTCCGCTTCGGCATGGGCCGTGGTCTCGCCCGGCGCGAATTCCAGGCCTTCCGCCTGAGCATGGACGAATCCCGCGGCCGCTTCGACGAAGCCGCGCCGATGATCGTGAACGCGCTGAAGACCGGGTTCATGGAAGGCGACGGGCAGTACTACAAGCAGCCGCGCATCGAGATCCGCCCGCGGCCGCAGCACTCGTTTGACGGGCGTATCTACGCCGTCGCGTCCAGCGAGGATTCGGTGATGTCGGCCGCCAGGCTGGGCGCCCACATGGTGATGTTCGCCGACCGTCCGTGGGAGATGCGGGCCCCGGTGATCGCCCACGGCAAGGAACTGCATCGCAAGTTCCATGGCACCGAGGCGCCGCACATCATGCTGACCGAGTTCTGCGTGTGCGGCACCAACCTGGCCGAGACCGAGGAGGAGGCGCGCAAATACCAGGGCAAGTTCGTGGAGAGCAATTTCTACCACTATGAATTCCTGGGCGAGCACTTCAAGACCGTGAAGGGCTATGACGCCTATCAGCAGAAGGCCGAGATCGCCCGCCAGATGGGCATGTCGGGCGCGGTGGATGGCTTCATGAAGGCCGCGAGCTGGGGCACGCCGGACAAGATCCTGCGTGGGCTGGAGGAACGCCGCCGCCTGGTGGGCGATTTCGAACTGAACATCGCGTTCCGCTTCGGGGGCACGCCGATGGATGTGTCGGAGCGCGGGCTGAAGCTGTTTGCCAAGGAAGTCCTGCCGGTCCTGAAGTCCTGGGGGCCGGCCAAGGCGGACAAGGTAGCGGCCTGATCCGTTCGCGGCTACGATCCGGGCGGGGGCCACGGCATGTCCCCGCCACGGCTTGTGCCGGCAACCCAAGGTCAGCCCCGTGACGACGTCTTCCGCCGAACCGGTTCCCCGCCGAGCGTTGATCACGGTCTGCCTGATCTTTTCGACGACGATACAGGCGCTGGATTCGACCATCGCCAACCTGGCCCTGCCGTATATGCAGGGCAGCCTGGGCGCGACCATCGACCAGGTGGCGTGGGTCCTGACGTCGTACATCATCGCCACCGCGATCATGACCGCACCGATGGGATGGCTGGCGAACCGCTTCGGACGCAAGCAGCTGCTGCTGACCTGCCTGGCGGGATTTGCCGTGTTCTCCCTGCTGTGCGCGGTGGCGCAGACGTTGCAGCAGATCGTGCTGTTTCGCCTGATACAGGGCATGTTCGGTGCCGGTCTGGTGCCGCTGGCGCAATCGGTCCTGCTTGACATCTACCCGGCGGAACAGCGCGGACCGGCGATGGCGGTGTGGGGCATGGGGCTGATGATCGGCCCGATCATCGGCCCGCCCATCGGCGGATTGCTGACCGAGTGGTATCATTGGCGCCTGGTGTTCGTCGTCAGCCCGCCCTTCGCGGTGCTGGCCATCGTCGGGCTGATAGTACTGCTGCCGCGGTCATCGCCGGAGACGAGCCTGCGCTTCGACTGGCTGGGATTCGCGATTCTGGCCATCGGGGTGGCGAGTTTCCAGTTGATGCTGGATCGCGGGCAGACCGAGGACTGGTTCGACAGCCGGGAAATCCGCCTTGCGGCGGTGCTGGCGGGGCTGGGGTTCTTCCTGTTCACCATCCACATCATCCTGGCGGACCGGCCGTTCATCAACCCGGCGCTGTTCCGCGACCGCAATTTCATCACCGCGACCTTCATGCTGTTCTGCTTTGGCGTGGTGCTGATCTCCTCGAACGCGCTGGCGGCGCCATGGCTGCAGACCGTATCCAATTATCCGGTCGGGGATGCCGGGATATTGCTGGCACCGCGCGGGCTGGCGTCGATGTTCGGCATGATGCTGGTGGGCAAGCTGTCGTCCCGGGTCGACCAGCGCGTGATGGTGGCGTGCGGGCTGCTGTGCACGGCCTGGTCGTTCTGGGACATGACCGCATGGACCCCGAACGTCGCACCGCACTGGGTGTCGTGGGTGATGTCGGTGCAGGGGTTCGGCCTGGGCATGACGTTCATCCCCTTGCAGGTGATCGCATTCACCACGCTGGCCCCCGATCTGCGGACGGAAGGGTCGGCGCTGATCAACCTGTTCCGCAACATCGGCGCCGCGCTGGGCGTGTCGATGGTGGCTGCGGTGCTGGTCAGCCACGGGCAGGTGCTGCACGAGCAGATCGGCGCCTATATCAACCCGTTCAACCGCGCCCTGCACCACTACCCTGCGATCGCCGGGCTGCTGAACGCCGAGACCGCGCGCGGGGCGGCGTTTCTGAACCGTATGGTGAACGCCGAGGCGACGGTGATCGCGTATCTCAATGACTTCAAGCTGCTGCTTGGCGTGACGCTGCTGACGCTGATCCTGATCCCGCTGATCCGCAGCCCGGCGCCCGAAGTCGGTGCCCGCTGACCGCCGGAATCATGCACCTGCACAATGTATGAATTTGTGGTAAAAGGTGCGACCCCACAACATGCTGATATGACGCATTAATCCGACCTACCCATTACAGTATCGTTGTGGAATTCGCGGATGTCGTCATGGTATACGATGGTTATCCAATCAACATGTTTGGCATAGTGGCGTGGCGGATTTTCAGGAAGCTCGGATACTGCTCGTCGAGGATGACGAGATATTTGCGGATGAGTTCGCCTCGTTGCTGGCATCCGCCGGCTACGATGTGCGCTCGATTGGCGCGCTCGACCGCATGCTGGAGGAAGTCGACGGGTTCGACCCGGACCTGGTCCTGCTGGATCAGTTCGTGCGGGGCCAGGATTCATTGTTGCGGGTCACCGATCTGCGGTCCCGTTACCCCGGGCCGGTGGTCTTCGTGACCAGCAACAACGATGAATCCGACCGCATCCTGGGCCTGGAACTGGGCGCCGACGATTTCATCATGAAGTTGCAGAAACCGCGGGAGATGCTGGCGCGCATTCGCGCGGTCCTGCGGCGCAGCAGGTCCGGCGCGGATCATGGCAGTGACGAGCGTGCGGGCGGGCAGGCCGGCGTTCCGCAGGACGATGGCGCGGGCCACGGCGTGTGGGTCAACGATCCGATGGCGCGCAGCATTCGCGCGCCCGACGAGACGGTGCTGTCGTTGACGTCGATCGAGTATGACTGCCTGGTCTACCTGGCCGCGCGCCGTGGCCAGAAGGTCGCGCGGGACGAACTGTTCACCGCCGTGCTGCGCCGCATGGCCGGCCGGTCGCATGACCGGACGATCGACAACCTGATCTCGCGCCTGCGCCGCCTGCTGTCGCCCTATCTGGGCGGGACCAACCCGATCCAGTCGGTGCGGGGCAGCGGCTATGTCTTCGTCGGCTTCGACCTGGTCGGTGCGCGCGTGAACTGACCTGACCCGGCGGGGTTCCCGCCCGCCCTATCGCCGTCCGCCCATCGCCCCGGTGTTACGCCGATCTTCCTCGGCGCGCACGGTTTCCAGCAGATACTGGGGGCCGAGCGCGGCGAGGTTGACGGCGCCGATCTGGCCGAGGACGAGGTCGATTTCGCGCTGCAGGATCGACACCGCCTTCTTGACCCCTTCAAGCCCGCCGGCGGTCGCGCCGTACAGCGTCGCGCGCCCGGTCAGCACGAAATCGGCGCCCATGCACAGGGCGGCGACGACGTCGGACCCGCGGCGGATGCCGCTGTCCAGCAGCAGGGGAACCTCCGGCCCGACAGCGGTGCGGATCATCGGCAGCATGTCGATCGGTGACGGCATGTTGTCCAGCTGGCGCGCGCCGTGGTTGGACACGATCAGGCCGTCGACCCCCAGGCTGGTGGCGATGCGTGCGTCTTCCGGGTGCATGATCCCCTTGACCAGCAGCTTGCCGGGCCAGGCGGCGCGGATCGCTTCCAGATCGCCCCAGACCTGGCTCGCGTCGGGAGTCTGCGAGGCGAACAGATCCGCCACCTGATCCGGTGTCGCGTCCTGCGCGCCATAGGGCTGCCAGTTGCCCAGCATCGGCAGCCCGCCATCCTTGAAATAGGTGAAGACCCAGGCCGGGTGCAGCATCGCCTCCAGGATCGTCGGCAGGGTCATGCGCAGCGGCCGGACGAAGCCGTTGCGACGGTTGCGCTCCCGGTTCGAGGATACCGGCACGTCGCAGGTCACGGCGATGGTCGACAGGCCCAGGTCCTTGGCCCGCCGCACGAGATCGAGCTGGAACGACCGGTTCTTGGCGCCATAGATCTGGTACCAGAGATTGTTCGGCGCCAGCTTCGCCCCGGCCTCCATCGAGGCGTTGGACGCACCGGACATCAGATACGGAATATCCGCCTCGGCCGCCGCCTGCGCCAGGAACAGCTCGGCGTCCTTGCGGAAGGCGCCGGCCATCCCGGTGGGGGCGATGCCGAACGGGCTGGCGTAGGATCGGCCGAACAGGGTCGCGCGCTGTTCCCGCCCGGAGGTGTCGATGTAGTAGCGCGGCACGATGCGGATATCGCGAAAGGCGTGGGCGTTGGTGCGCAGCCCGACCTCGTCCTCGACCCCGCCTTCGATGAAGTCGAACATGATCTTCGGCAGGCGACGCCTGGCCATCCGCTTCAGGTCGTCGATGTTGATGGCGCTGTCGATCCGGCTCATGCGTGTCCACCCCAAAAGGACGCGGCCCGCCCGACGGCGAGCCGCGTTGTCGAGGATGGACGTTAGCGCGCTTTCCGGCTGACCGTAAACGGTCAGCGCGCGCTATCTCGTTGTTTGATCGCATGATTCACCCGCTGCCACGATTCCGCTCAGCGTGATCATGCTCTAACAGCCACCCCGCCGTCGTGCCAGACAGGTGGCGACCGCCGGCGGGGGATCAGGCCGCGATGGCAAGCCGTGGCGGAGGCAGGCGCATCAGATGGTCGAACGCGGACAGGGCGGCCTTCGATCCCTCGCCCATCGCGATGACGATCTGCTTGTACGGCACGGTTGTCGCGTCGCCGGCGGCGAGGATGCCGGGTGCCGAGGTGTTGCCGCGGGCATCGACCTCGATCTCGCCACGAGGGGAAAGGGCGATCGTGCCCTGCAGCCATTCGGTGTTCGGCACCAGGCCGATCTGCACGAAGATGCCGTCCAGGGCCAGCGTGTGCTGCTGGTCAGTCCCGCGATCGGTGAAGGACAGGCCGGTCACCCTGGAGCCGTCGCCGATGACTTCTCGTGTCAAGGCGTGGGTGATGACCGTGACATTGGGCAATTCGCCCAGCCGCTGACGCAGCACCGCATCGGCGCGCAGTTCGGTGTCGAACTCGATCAGCGTGACATGGGCGGTGATGCCGGCCAGGTCGATCGCCGCCTCGACGCCCGAATTGCCGCCGCCGA
>CAYZKM010000092.1:0-12054 GCA_964478525.1 uncultured Bifidobacterium sp. | reverse complement strand
GCGATGTTCGTTACGGGATCGCTGATCTGCCTGGCACGCGCATGGCAGTGCCCCCAGGAGGCCGGATGGACGTATCTGGCATTTCTGCTGCTGGGGGCTGCGTGCGCGTCGAAGATGCAAAGCCTGTTTTTCGGCGGGATCGGCATCGCGCTGCTGGTCAACCTGATCAGAGGGCAAGGGTGGCGGGACGGGCTGCGCCGCGGCCTGGCGGGTGTGGTGCTGTTCGCCGTCGTTGGCCTGACGCCCTATGTGCGAGCGTGGCTGATCTCGGGCAACCCGTTTTTTCCCTATCAGATCGGCGTGCCGTTTGATCAGGCCTATGTCGGCCGGTTCACCGCTGATCTGCTGTACCGGATGGTGTTTGAAACCGAGACCTACCTCGATTCGCTGAACGGGTCCTTCGGGTTTCAGCATCTGGTCCTGTTGCCGGTGGTGCTGATCGCCGGACTGGTGGCGCGCCGCGTGGAACAGCGCATCCTGGCCTGTGTACTGGCGCTGTTCATCATCGCACTGCTCAGCCAGGCACAATACGCACGCTATCAATTCTATGCCCTGCCCGGTGTCCTGCTGCTGCTGCCCGTCGCCTGGACGGCGATGGACCGCGCGGGGCGGGCCGTGCTGATCGCAAGCCTGTGCGGCGGGGCGTTGTTGAATGTCCTGGCGTACCGCTCGGTCGTTGTGCCACCGTTCCGGATCGAGCAATTGGTGCAGCGCCAGCGCTATGCCGTCGGCGTGCCCGAGGAACGCAACATCGTCGCCGTGCTGAACGCGCTGGACGGCAAGGCCGCGCGCCCGTATTTCGCCGGACCACCCTTCGTGGCGGAGTTGCTGGGCGAACCGACGCTTGTCTACTCCGACGTCCGGGCGGCCATCGACCGGGCGCAGACGGCGGACGACGTGGAGCGGATCCTGCGTGCCGCCGGCATCACCCATGTCGTGACAGCGACCGACGCCAGCGAATACCGCCTGCTTTACCCGATACCGCCGCTGCTGCGGCAGGTCCTGACGGAGCGCATGCAGGAAATTCCGTCGAGCTTGAAAAAGGTCCGGCTATACGTGTTCCCGCGCAAGATCATCTGACATCCCGGTTGCGATCGCCCGGGGAACGACTATGCTGTACATCGCATATCGGGTGGTGGGATCGATGGCTCGACATGGTTATTCATGGTACCATCCATGAGCGAGGTGCTGGTCGGGACCGGCATTGCATCGCGCGAGGTGGCGGGCATGCTGCCGACGCAGCTTGCGCTGTCGGTCGCCGTGATCATCCCGTGCCATAACGAAGAAGTGACCATCCCGCGGGTCGTGTCGGATTTCCGGCAGGCGCTGCCCGACGCCGCCATCTATGTCTATGACAACAACTCCTCGGATCGCACCGCCCTGATGGCGCGGTCCGCCGGGGCGATCGTGCGACAGGAGACATTGCAGGGGAAAGGCCATGTCGTGCGGCGGGCCTTCGCCGATGTCGAAGCCGATATCTATATCCTGGTCGACGGCGATGACACATACGATGCATCCGCTGTCGGAACGATGGTGCGCATGCTGATCGATCGGCAGCTCGATATGGTGACGGGCGCGCGCCGGGAAACATCGGCCGGCGCCTATCGGCTGGGCCACAAATTCGGCAACAGGATGCTGACCGGTATCGTGCGCAGCGTTTTCGGCAACCGCATCTCGGACATGCTGTCAGGATATCGCGTGTTCAGCCGCCGCTTCGTGAAGTCCTTCCCCGCATTGGCGGCCGGGTTTGAAACCGAGACGGAGTTCACCATCCACGCGCTGGACCTGCACATGCCGGTCGGCGAGGTCGTCACCGAATATCGGGAGCGTGGCGAAGGATCCGCATCCAAGCTGCGCACGATCCATGACGGGTTGCGCATCTTTCGCACCATTGTCGTGCTGATCAAAGACGAGCGGCCGCTGGCGTTCTTCTCGGTCTGCGCGCTGGTCTTTGCGCTGGCCGGCCTGGCGCTGGGCATCCCGGTGACCATCGAGTTCCTGGAAACCCATCAAGTGCCGCGCCTGCCCAGCGCGGTGCTGGCCATGGGCCTGGTGTTGCTGTCGTTCCTGTCGCTGTGCTGTGGCCTGATCCTCGATTCGGTGATGCGCGCCCGCAAGGAGATCAAGCGCCTAGCCTATCTGTCGATCCGCGCCACCGTCGAGGGTTATCCGGCGGTGATCCATAGGCAGGCGGGGTGAAGCGGCGCTAAGCTCCCGAGGTCATCGGGAACCGAAGGATCGCGCCATGAGCACGCCGAAGATCGACGAAGCCACGCTCTCGGACATGATGTCCCGTGCCGGACTGCACCTGTCACAGGACCAGGTGCGCGCCATCCTGCCCGGTGCCGCCGTGTTCCGTGAACTGATCGAACGGGTGAATGCACCGCTGCCGCGCGAAGCCGAACCCGCGTTGACCTTCGATGTGGAGCAGGGCTGATGTCCGAGATCCTGACGATTGCCGAGGCCGCGCGCCGCATTGCCGCCAGGCAGATTTCGCCGGTGGAGCTGACGAAATCGCATCTGGGTCGTATCCGCCGGCTCGACTCCAGATTGAATGCCTTCCTGCTCGTCACCGAGGAACGTGCCCTGGCCGACGCCAGGGCGGCCGAGGCGCGGCAGATGTCCGGCACGCTGCGCGGCAAGCTGGATGGAATCCCGATCGCCCACAAGGATATCTACAATACGGCCGGCATCCGTACGACGGCGCATTCGAAACTGCTGGAACACAACGTGCCCACGCAGGATGCCTATACCGTGAAGAAATGGGCCGATGCCGGCGCGGTGATGCTGGGCAAGCTGGCAACGCATGAATTCGCGTTTGGCGGCCCGTCCTTCGATCTGCCTTGGCCACCCGCGCGGAATCCGTGGAATACCGATCATTTCACTGCCGGTTCATCGTCGGGCACCGGCGCGGCGGTTGCCGCCGGGCTGATCCTGGGCGGCACCGGATCGGACACCGGCGGATCGATCCGCGGACCCGCCGCGCTGTGCGGCATCGCCGGGATCAAGCCGACCTATGGGTTGTCGAGCAGGGCAGGGATCCTGCCCCTGGCCTATACGCTGGATCATGCCGGACCGATGGCCTGGACGTCCGAGGATTGTGCCCTGCTGCTGCAAGGCATGGCCGGCCACGATCCCGCCGACCCTGCCAGCGCCGATCGCGCCGTCCCGGCTTTCACCGGTGAACTCGGACGCGGTGCTAAGGGCTTGCGCATCGGTGTGGTTCGACACTTCTTCGAAACGGACCACCCTGCCTCGGACGCCACGCGCGCCGGCATCGATTCGGCGATGGACTTCTTCCGCAAGGAAGGGGCCGAGGTGCGTGACATCACCCTGTCTCCGGCAGCGGATTATCATGCGGTGGGCTACCTGATTATGATCACCGAGGCCTTCACGCTGCACGCGCCATGGATGCGGGAACGCTTCGCCGACTATGGCGAGATGTTCCGGGACCGTATCGCCCTCGCCGCCACCGTCAGCGGCCCCGACATGGTCCAGGCCGCTCGGCGCCGGCGAGTGCTGTGCCAGGAAATGGCGGCGGCGATGACCGATCTCGACATCATCGTCAGCGCGTCGCAGCCCGGAGAGGCACCACGTATCGCCGATGTCGGCAAATGGGCCAGCATGGAGATGCCGTCCTTCACCATGCCGTTCAATGTGACCGGATTTCCGGCCATCAGCGTCTGCACCGGTTTCGGGGTGGGCGGGATGCCGGTGTCGATGCAACTGGCCGCCAGGCCGTTCGCCGAACCGACGCTGTTTCGCGCCGCGCATGCCTATGAATCGGCGATGCCGTGGCGGTCGCGCCGTCCGGCGATGGCGGCCTGATCATGCCTTGGGAAGCAGACACAGCAGGAGCCCGCCATGGTTGATGTCCGCGCCGTCGTGGTCGACGCATCGTCGAACGAACGCCTCGCGATCAAGCCGGTGCCGCTTGCACCCGCCTATCGGGATGAGGTGACGGTGCGCGTGCGCGCGATCTCGCTGAACCGGGGAGAGGTCAACCGGGCGGTGCGATCGGCGGACCCCGGATGGCGCCCGGGCTGGGATTTTGCCGGCACCATTCACGAGGTCGCGCCGGATGGCAGCGGACCACCCGTCGGCACGCGAGTTGTCGGCATCCTGCCGTCCGGCGCGTGGGCCGAGATGATCCGGGTGCCGGCGGACTCGGTGGCGGCGCTGCCCGACGCCGTCAGTGACGCCCAGGCCGCCACGCTGCCCGTGGCGGGGCTGACCGCGCTGCATGCCTTGCGCCAGGGTGGGTTGCTGTTGGGGCGGAAAGTGCTGATCGACGGAGCGTCGGGCGGCGTTGGCCACCTGGCGTGCCAGCTTGCCGCGGCGTCGGGCGCGATCGTGCACGGCCATGTACGCAACGCGGCCTTTGCCCCGATGGTCGCCGAATGGTGCGGCGAGCGCACGATCGTCGCGCCCACGCTGAACGCCGCCGCGTCATACGGACCGTTTCATCTGATCGTAGATTCGGTCGGTGGGTCGGCGCTCGGGTCCGCCCTGGGGATGCTGCGACCTGGCGGCACCTGCGTGACACTTGATGTCTCGGAAGCACCGACTGCAACATTTGAAAGCGGTGCCTTCTTCCGCGCCGGCGGTACGCGGCTTTACGGCCTGGTGCTGTTTCCCGAGTTGCGAAAGGTCGAACCGGGATCTGAAGGACTGGCCCTGCTGGCCGGCCTGGTGGCCAAGGGGTCGCTGAAGCCCCGCATCGAGATCGAGGCGCCATGGACCGACATCGGTGCCGTCGCGCGCCGATTGCTGGATCGCGGCTTCATGGGAAAGGCGGTCCTTCACATCGGCTGATCGTCGAAGCCGAGCCGCACATTTATTCATCATCAGGATAGAAGTACGCCGGTTGGATGCCGGTCAATTGCAACGATCGGCAGCGGGCGCGCGCTGCATGATCTGGCACGCTGCTTGCTACCCATCGGGCAGACCGCTTTCCGGTCCCGGATTGGAGGAGCCTGGATGCCCGATGATCTCGATACGCTGATTCTGGCCGGCACGACCGCGCTGGATATTCCGATCGATCCGGAATGGATGGATGCAATCAGGACGAACCTGTCCGTGACGCTGCGGTTTGCTGCTGCGGTCGAGAGTTTTCCGCTGCCGGACGAAGCGGAGCCGGCGCCGGTATTCCGGGCATGAGTGCGCTGGCCGGCATCCATGCGACGCTCGCACGTATAGGCGATTGTAATAAGGTCCTGAACGCCTTCACCGCGGTGACCGCCAAACGGGCATTGGCACGCGCAGCCGCACTGGATGCATCGCGCGCGGCCGGGCGGGCACGCCTGCCGTTGGAAGGCATGCCCTTCGCGGTGAAGAACCTGATCGATGTCGAGGGATTGCCCACCCTGGCCGGTTCACGCATCAATCGCGAACGTCCCCCGGCCACGGCCGATGCGACGCTGGTGCGTCGGCTGGAAGCGGCGGGCGCGGTGCTGGTCGGTGCGCTGAACATGGGCGAGTACGCCTATGATTTCACCGGCGAGAACGTGCATGACGGCCCGTCTCGCAATCCGCATGACGTGGCGCGCATGACCGGCGGTTCGTCCGGAGGCTCGGGTGGTGCGGTTGGCGGCGGGCTGGTCCCGTTGGCTCTGGGATCCGACACCAACGGGTCCATCCGTGTGCCGGCGTCGTTCTGTGGCGTGTTCGGGTTGAAGCCGACCTATGGCCGGCTGTCGCGCGCCGGCAGTTTTCCATTTGTTTCAAGCTTGGATCATCTGGGACCGCTGGCGCGCACGGTAGAGGCCATGGCATTGGCCTATGACGCCATGCAGGGGCCGGACGAAGGCGACCCCGTCTGCGTCGACCGTCCGCGCGAACCGGTGTTCGATGCCATGAAGCGGGGTGCCGACGGTTTGCGGATTGCCACCCTGGGTGGCTATTTCCGGCACGGCGCGACCGCGCAGGCGCTGGAGGCGGTGGCACGCGTCGCGGCGATTCTCGGTGTCACGCGGATGGCCGAGATTCCCGAGGCAGCCCGGGCGCGTGGTGCGGCCTATGTGATCACGGCGACTGAAGGGGCGGCGCTGCATCTCGATCGTTTGCGGCATCGTCCGGCGGACTTCGATCCGGCCGTGCGTGACCGGCTGATCGCCGGCGCGCTGATCCCGGCGGCGCTGGTGGCGCGCGCGCAGAAATTCCGCCGTTGGTACCAGCAGGCTGTGCTTGCGGTGTTCAAGGATGTGGACATCCTGCTGGCGCCCGTCACGCCCTGTGCCGCGCCGATGATCGGCGACACGATGCTGGATTTGGGGCACGAGCGTGTGCCGCTGCGCCCGAATATCGGCATCTATACGCAGCCGATCTCGTTCATCGGACTGCCGGTGGTGGCCGTGCCGGTGGGCGGTGCGGGCATGCCGATTGGCGTGCAGGTGATCGCTCCTCCCTGGCGCGAGGATCTTGCGATGCGGGTGGCCTGGCAGCTGCAATCCGAAGGGTTCCGCGCCTGCGAAGCGCCATCCTTCCACGTTGCCTGATCATGGGCGATGCATGCTGCGTGAGGGGACGAATCAAATTGTAACGTACAGACGATCCCTTCTTTACATCCCGAATATCGCCATGCGATTTGTCTGATAGCGTGAAGCTGCGTGGCCTGGGCGATGATTCCGGGCGGGAAGTCAAGGGGAGATGCCAGGCATGCTCAACCGGATCCGATCGATCGGACGGCGATCTCTTGCATCATCCCGGCGAATCCTGCAGGCCGCCGGCGTCATCGCCGTGGTGGCCGCGAGCACCGGCGCCGCGGCGGCCGAGACGATCTCCTGTGACGGAGACCTGCCATCGCAAGATGGACGGCTTGGTGACCAGGCGGCAGGCGGGATCAGCCAGCCGGACCTGCTGGTCGACAAGCTGTGTCTGGTGAAAGGCACGCAATACAAGTTCGGCAAGGTCAACATCGTCAGTGGCGGCCAGCTTGTCTTCATCGAACCGCCGGTGACCGAAGCCTCTCCCACCCAGGATTTCTGGGCCAATTCGATCATCATCGAGAATGGCGGCGCGCTGCTGGCCGGTGTTCCCTATTACCCGGCGGGGCGCGATGCGAAGGGCGAATGGACCGGTGCGTCGGTGCCGAATCCCGCATATGGCAGCCGCGGCAAGACGCTGCGGTTCCGGCTGTATGGCAGTGATCCCGGCCCGGACAAGCCGGCACCGTCGTGCTATCCGCAGCAGGACCCGGCGAATTTCGCCGATTGCGGCATCCCGATCAAGAAATGGACGGATGAGGGCAAGACCCGTTTCACCGACCTGCCAGGTGGCGTCACCGACTATTTCTATGGCTATGGCGCCCTGCATGGCGATGACGAAAGCCAGCCCAACTCCGGACATTTCGGTAACAAATCCATCGGCCTCTCGTATGGGGGGATCCTGCAGCTTCGCGGCCTGAAGGGCACGTCGGGCACGAGCGAGAGCGACATCGCGGTGATGCTGAAGCGGGTGGATGACATGACCACCGCCGACGAACCGGTCATCACCAATTCCGGCACTGCATGGGGTCGTCTGGAAGGGTTCGACAAGGCCGCCGGAACGGTGACCATGGATCGCACCGTCAAGGGCGATTGGAATGTGGGCGACGAGATCGTCGTCACGCCGACCGACTATCTGCCCAACCACACCGAGGTCCGGCGGATCACCGTGATCTCGGACGACGGCAAGACCGTGACCGTGGGCCAGCCGTTCGAGTTCGAGCATTCGTCCACGCGCTTCCAGATCGCCTCGAAGGTTGGCGGCAGCAGTTCGTTCCGCACCGCTGTCGAGAATGTCGACGGACCCAATCCCGCCTTTCTCGAATCGGCGGAAACCCGTGCCGCTGTCGGCATGCTGACGCGCAGCATCCGCGTGATGTCCGAGGGCGGCACGGTCAACCAGACCTTCGCCGCCATGGGGGCAACCTACTCCTATGGCGGACATGTCGTGTTCCGGCAGGGCTTCCATCGGCTGCAGATCCAGGGCGTGGAATTCGCGCAACTCGGGCAGGGCGGCCAGATCGGCCGTTACCCGGTGCATTTCCACATGGCGCGGACGGTTCCGGCTGATACCTATGTCATCGATTCGACGGTGAACGAGTCGATGACGCGCTGGTACGTCATCCATTCGACCATCGGCGTAACGCTGGCGCGCAATATCGGCCTGAAATCCATCGGTCATGGTTTCTACCTGGAAGACGCAACGGAATCCGAGAACAAGCTGTTCTCCAACCTGGGTGTGCTGGCCCGGGCGGGTGTGCAGGGCCCGCTCAATCCTCGGAACATCCCGGGCATTCTGGTGTCACCGATGGATATCGTGCCGCGGCTGAAATACCGGTCCGACACCGATCATCCGTCGGTGTTCTGGATCACCAACGCCTGGAACTCCTTCGCGGGCAACATGGCGGCTGGGGCCGGCACCTGCGGGGCGTGCTATTGGATGGTGCCGGCGGCGAACCACGAGATGACGCATCCCGGGCACCCCGACATGCTGATGGCGCAGAACTGGTCGGGGTATTCTGCAATCCAGGGACGCACGTTGGGGCCGCCTGACAGCAAGACCGGCGTGCGTCCGGTGTCGCGCGACGGTGCGGGTCAGGCGCCGATCAAGCTGTTCTACAAGAACAGCTGTTCGACCGCGATGCACTCCTTGAACGTGATCGACGGGTCCACCTGCAACCCCGTGATCTATGGCGGTGTCCCGGCGATACCAAATCCAATGGCGCCGCAGACCGGGCAGAGCCCGGACGAGGTCGGCGAGTCCACGGCGTCGAAAGTGTACTATCCGCGCGTCGTGGGCGGGCGCCATCCCACCTGGTGCAATCCCGGCGCACCGGCCGGGCAGCAGCCCGATGCGTGTGACGTCGCGACATGCGACAACGCGAACCCCGAGCAGTGCATGGCGATGTCGATTTCGCACTACACGACGTCGTTCAACTGGGCCGAGCACAATTTTTCTGCGGTATGGCTGCGGGGCGGATTCTATTTGCTGGATCATCTGTTCCTGAGCGATGTCCAGAATGGTGGCGTGACCATCGTCACCGGCGGTGACTATACACGCGCCAACCTGCCGATCGGCTATTGGGGGATCACCAGCAATTCGATTTTTGTCGGCGCCACGCAGCCCGACAACCCGTGGGCCTATGCCAAGGGACCGACCGGCTGTTCCAACATCGCCAGTTTCTGCGTGTATCCCGAATCGACCATCGGACTGCCGCTGTCGAATTTCGCGACCAACCAGCGTCTGTACAACATCTATGACGGCCCGGCGTACCAGGACGCGAATGCCTATATCGACATCCTGGTATCCAAGTGCAATTCGCTGGATGAATGCATCTACTACAATACCGCGGGCGTCCGCCTGTCTGCCTCCTCCACCGGCGAGATCAGCGTCGGCGACGGATATCTGCCGCACGGGGCCATCGCCTGGAAGCAGTCCAATGGGTTCTATTATCCGCCCGCGTTCCGCTCCCGGAACCTGCTGTTCTCGAATGTCGACATCCGCCACTACGTGGTGGAACCGCTGACCTCCCCCGGCACCTATCGCACCAAGCTGGAAACAGCGCAGAAGCAATACCGCGGTGGCGGCGTGAACGAGGCGATGTTCCGCAACTTTACCGACGTTGATCGTCAGACCGAACTGACCGACGATGACGGCACGCTGACGGGGCTCGACTCGACCGATATCAGCCGGACCACCATCTCGGTGAACGAAGACAAGTTCTTCGCCGCCCCGGTGCAGGCCGCGCAGTGCAAGTCCAACCTGAACGTCGATCCGAAATACGCCTGTGAGGCTGCCGCCAAGACCGCCCCGATCGTGCCGACGGCGCGGACCAGCCCGTACGACCACATCACCACGGTCGTATATCCCGCCTGTGCGGACGCCTCGCACCCCATTCCCGCGAAGGAGACGACCCCCTGCGTCGATTACCGATGGGATGCGACGTGCTCGAACGAGACCTGTTTCGGTGTTCCCATCTACCGGCAGTTCCTGACCGGGTCCCCGTCTGCCGCTACCCGTGAATGGGGGGAGTGGATGACGAACCAGTGCGATACCAAGCTGCAGGCCCTGAAGGACAAGAAGCCGGTTGCCATCCCCAGCGAATGCCGCTTCCCGTTCGTTCGCATGGCCGGCATGGGGGCCTGGCAGCGCAGCGTGCTGACCGTGAACCACGGCAAGTACTTCATCGACACCAGCATCAGCGCGAACGCCCAGAAGACGTCCGATATGTACGACCCGACGACAGTCGATCGCAACATCAACGTCTTCGGCCCGGGTCAGACCTATTACGTGTTCTTCGTCTTTGCGAAGGAAACGACCAAGCAGGTCTATCAGATCTATGTCGGGCCGAACTTCTCGCTCGACCAGGTCAAGGGCATCACCGTCAACGTCAATGGCTTCCCGCTGCAGACGCCGAAAGTCTGGAAGGATCCCATTCAGAAATACTGGACAGTGACCCGCAACGCCGATAACCCCGACGTGATCGAGGTCGCGGTCGACTTCAAGAAAGTGCAAGGCCAGGTCCTGAATACCGAGAAGATCGAGCTGAATCCCGCCGCATCGGCCGACACCTGCAAGCCGACATCCTTCTGCACCAACGCCGGCGGCACCTGCGGTTGCGACGAAACCAAGCTCGGCCCCCTCGGCAAGCTCTATCCGGGGTTAAAGACCGTGTGCGCCAACACCTGCAAGTACTGGGCGGTCCGCGACCTGGATTGTCCGACAGGCGGCTGCCTCGGCTTCTCGTTCACCCTGCCGGCCGGCTTCAACGACAAATGGGACACCTATGTCCGCCCGAAGCCGGAGCAATACCCCGCCGAACCGTGGGATTCGATCAAGTTCGTCGCCACGAAGACCCAGCCGGATGCGTCCAGCGGGGACTGCTTCTATTCCGCGGCGAACATCCCGAACGATGCCGGGGCGTGCAAGGTGGCCGACACGATCGAGCCGCCGAAGGAATAGGAACCGCCGGCCAGGCGGTTCCCTGATTGGCGGCGCCATGATAGGCGAGGAGGGCTTCTGAGGAGCGGACACCGTGTCGGAACAGCACCTGAACGGCGCGACTGACGTCCAATCGCTGCTGACCAGCCGCGGGCTGCTGTCGGACGCGGCGCTGGAGCGTCTGCGCCGGCTGGAGCAGGAAAGCGGCGAGCGCATCGACCTGATCGCCGGCAAACTCGGCCTTGTTTCGGACCGCGACCTGACCGCCACTTATGCCACCCTTCTGGGCTCCGATCAGGTGACACCGGCGGATTTCCCGATGGAACCGGTCGCGACCGACCGGGTGCGCGCCGCTTTCGCCAAACGAGTACGCGTGATTCCGCTGCTGGAATCAGCCGACTCGCTGACCGTGGCGATGGCCGACCCGCTGGATGAAACCGCCACCCGGGCGATGCAGTTCGCCACCGGCAAGCGGATCATCCGCCGCGCCGCCCTGCCCGCCGATATCGATGCAGCCTACGAACGTCTCTACGGCGAAGGCCGCTCGGCCATCGAGGATATCTACGACGCCGCCGGCGAGCGGGAAGACACCGATCGCGATTCCGACCTGGAACGCCTGAAGGACCTGGCCAGCGAGGCGCCGGTCATCCGCCTGGTGAACTCCCTGGTCACCCGCGCGGTGGAAATGCGAGCATCCGACATCCATATCGAATCCACCGAAGCCGGGCTGCGCGTGCGCTATCGCGTCGATGGCGTGCTGAAGGAAATCGAGGCGCCACCCGCCGGCCTGCGCAACGCGATCATCTCACGCGTGAAGATCATGGCGAAGCTGAATATCGCCGAACGGCGCCTGGCGCAGGACGGGCGGATCCGGCTTGCGGTGCGCGGCAAGGAGATCGACTTCCGCGTTTCCACCACCCCCGCCATCCATGGCGAAAGCGTCGTGCTGCGTATTCTGGACCGTGGCTCGCTGGCGCTGGAATTCACCGCGCTGGGCTTCGACGATACGCAATTGCCGGCGTTCCTGGATGTGCTGCGCCCCCCACACGGGCTCGTGCTGGTGACGGCGCCGCCCGGCAGCGGCCACACCCCGCCGCTATATCCCGCGCTGACCGAGTTGAACTCTCC
>CAYZKM010000091.1:0-12159 GCA_964478525.1 uncultured Bifidobacterium sp. | reverse complement strand
GCATGATCACGCTGAGCGGAACCGTGGCAGCGGGTGAATCATGCGATCAAACAACGAGCTGGCACGCTGACCGGTTACGGTCAGCGCGCGCTAGTCTCCTTCGGGGCGGGACGCCGGCACGCCGGGCAGCGACCGGCGCAGTTCCACGAACTGCCACAGCAGCAGGATCGGCACGCCGACGATCACGTCCCGCGCGCGACGGACCAGGGACACCGCGATCGACAGTTCCGGCGCGACGCCGAACAGCGCGCCCAGCCCGGCATAGCCGGCCTCCTGCACGCCGGCATTCACCGGCACCAGGAACGCCATGGCCGCCACCGCGCTCAGCAGCGCTTCGATCGCCAGCGCGTCGGTGAAGCTCAGGCTGGCCCCCAGCGCGCGATAGGCGATCCACCCCGCCGCGCCAGTGCCGATCCAGCCCACCAGGTGCAGCAGAAATCCGATGACCAGCCGCGGCGTATGCCCATAGATCAGCCCCAGCTCGGCCTGCAGCACGGCCACACGTTCGTTCGCGTCATCGAACCAGCGGCCGGCAATGCGGCGGCCCAGCCTGGCGAACAGCGGCGCCGCCCCCTTCTGCAGCCCGACGAAGGCCAGGCAGGCGATCACCGCCAGGCCCAGGCCGAGCTCCAGCGGGACGGCGAGGTCCGAGGAGGGGGAGCGGATCAGCAATATGCTGACGCCGATGGCGGTGAAGGCGATCTGCGCCAGGAACTCGGCGGTCACGTCCACGACGGTGGACGCGGTGGCGGTGTGCCATTTCATGCCGTGCAGCGTGGCCGCCCGCGTGCCGAAGACGAAGCCGCCGACCGTGGAGAACGGCAGGCAGTTGGTCGACGCATCGCGCACCATGCGGGCCCAGATCAGCACCCATGGGCGGCGCAATGCCTGCCTCGGCGCGATCACATCCCAGGCCAGGCCCAGGATCACGAACAGCAGAAGCTGCCAGGCGACGATCAGGGCGAGTTCCCACACGCCGATCCGGCTGATGGCGGCGCCCACATTGTCGACGCCGAAATAGGCGACCAGGACCAGCGCCAGCAGCAGCCCGACCAGGGCGAGAATGACGGACAGGCGCTTCATGACTTGGTATGATGTCCAGAGTGGTGGCGGTGGGGCGGTTGTGCCCGCGTGGCCGGGGGACGACAAGGCAGTTCCGCGCCGCCATGCCCCGTTCCCGTATGCGGCAGGCTGCCCGGGATCGCGGCAATGGTTAATTCTTCCCTGTAAAACAACAGGCTAGGTTCATTTGGCGGTTTACCGTCGGGCGCGAAAGGCATTATGGAACGCGGCATGCACGGATCAGCCTTCTGACATGACGACCCTGGTTACCGGCGCCACCGGCTTTGTCGGTTCGGCGGTCGCCCGCGTGCTGGCCGCGCGTGGCCACGACCTGCGCCTGCTGGTCCGCGGCAGCAGCGACCGCGCCAACATCGCGGGGCTGCGGGCCGATGTCGTGGTCGGTGACCTGACCGACCCCGCGTCACTGGATCGCGCCGCCGCCGGCTGCCGCCACGTGGTGCATGTCGCCGCCGATTATCGCATCTGGGTGCCCGATCCGGCCGCGATGCTGCGCGCCAACGTCGACGGCGCGGTCGCCATGGTGCGCGCCGCCGCGCAGGCGGGCGCCGAACGGATCGTGCATTGCAGCTCGGTCGCCGCGCTGGGCCAGATCGGCGACGGCACCCCGGCGGACGAGGACACGCCGACGAACCCGGCCGATTTCGTCGGCATCTACAAGCGGTCCAAATACCAGGCCGAGCGGGCGGTGCTGGAACTGGCGCAGCGGGAGCAGCTGCCGGTGGTGGTGGTCAACCCCGCCGCCCCGGTCGGTCCGCGCGACATCAAGCCCACCCCCACCGGCAAGATGATCCGCGACGCCGCCGCCGGGCGGATGCCGGCCTATATCGATACCGGGCTGAACATCGTGCATGTCGACGACGTGGCCGAGGGCCATGCCCTGGCGCTGGAAACGGGGCGGATCGGCGAACGCTATGTCCTGGGCGGGGAGAACATGCTGCTGAAGGACGTGCTGACCCTGGTCGCCACGGTCGCCGGGAAGCGTCCCCCGATGATCCGCCTGCCCGAGGCAGTGGTCTGGCCCGTCGCCTACCTGATGGAGAAGACCGCCCCGCTCACCGGCATCCCGCCGATGATGACGACCGACCATCTGAAGATGGCCCGCAAGAAGATGTTCTACGCCTCGGCCAAGGCGATGCGAGAGCTGGGCTACCGGCCGCGCCCGGCCCGCCAGGCGGTCGAGGATGCGGTGGCCTGGTTCCGCGCCAACGGCATGCTGCGCGGATGACCACCGCCGCGGTCCTGGCCCTGCTGATCTGGCTGTATCTGATCTTCCTGCACGGCAATTTCTGGCAGGCGGGTCCGATCCTGGCGGCGCGCACCGGGCTGTCGCACCCGGATGTCGCGATCGTGGTGCCAGCGCGCGACGAGGCACCGATCGTCCAGGCCAGCCTGCGATCCCTGCTGGACCAGACCTATCCGGGCCGTTTCCGCGTGATCCTGGTCGACGACAACAGCACCGACGGCACCGGCGCACTGGCCCGCGCGCTGGGCGATCCGCGCCTGACGGTGATCACCGGCGCCGAACGGCCGCCGGGATGGAGCGGCAAGCTGTGGGCGGTGCAGCAGGGACTGGCGGAAACCGGGTCCGCCGAACTGGTCCTGCTGACGGATGCCGACATCCTGCACGACCCGAGGCACCTCGCGACGCTGGTCGCGCATGCGGAAGACAACGACCTGGACCTGGTCTCGGAAATGGTCGCGCTGGCCTGCGACAGCGTCGCCGAACGGGCGCTGGTGCCGGCCTTCGTGTTTTTCTTCCAGTTGCTGTACCCTTTCGATCAGGTAAACAGTCCGGCCAGCCGCACCGCCGCGGCCGCCGGCGGCACGATCCTGATCCGCCGCCGAACCCTGGAGCGAACGCGTGGAGTGGAAGCGGTGCGCGGGGCACTGATCGACGACGTGGCCTTGGCACGCAGCGTGAAGCAGGGCGGCCGCATCTGGCTGGGCCATTCGGCCCTGGCCCGTTCGGTGCGGCCCTATCCCGGCTGGGCCGATATCTGGCGGATGATCACCCGCTCGGCCTATGTGCAGCTGCGCTTCTCGCCGCTGCTTCTGGTGGGAACCACGCTGGGCATGGTGCTGATCTGGCTGATGCCGCCCGCCTTCGCGCTGTTCGCCGCCGGCACGCCGCAATGGATCGGCCTGGTCACCTGGGCATTGCTGGGCGGGTCGTTCCTGCCGACACTGCGCCGCTTTGGCCGCAGCCCGCTATGGGCCGTCGTGCTGCCGCTGATCGCCGCCTTCTATACCGCGGCAACCATCGGGTCCGCCGTCAACCACCATACCGGGCGCGGCGTGGCCTGGAAGGGACGCGCCTATCAGGACACGGCGGGATGAGCACGACGGCCGATAACGTCGAGGTCTGGTCGGGCAAGGATCGCGCCGACGAGAATTTCCCCGTAGGTTCAAGGCTGATCGGACACCAGTTCCGCCCGCATGTGCACGCATACTATGCCTTCGCGCGCAATGCCGACGATATCGCCGATTCGGCCACGCTGGCCCCGCAGGACAAGATCGACCGGCTGGATGTGATGGAAGCCGTGCTGCTGGGCCGGCAGGACAACGGATCGCCCAGCGCGCTGGCGCTGCGCGGCAGCCTGGCTGTTTGCAAGGTCGATCCGGTGCACGCGACCGACCTGCTGGTCGCCTTTCGCCGGGACGCGACCAAGAACCGCTATGCGACGATCGACGAGCTGTACAATTACTGCCGCTACTCCGCGGTGCCGGTCGGGCGCTTCCTGATCGACCTGCATCGCGAAAGTTACGAATGCTACTCGGCATCCGATGCGCTGTGCATCTCGTTGCAGGTGCTGAACCACATGCAGGACTGCGCCCGCGACCTGGCCGAGCTGGATCGCTGCTACCTGCCCGAGGCGCTGATGACCCATTTCGGCGCCACGCTGGCCGACCTGCGCGGCGCGAAAGAGGCACCGGCGCTGCGGCGGGTGTTCATCACGTTGCTGGACCGGATCGACCGGCTGAACCAGGCCGCCGCGGAACTGCCGGAGCTGATGCGCAACCGCCGCCTGCGGCTGGAATCGGCGATCATCATCGGCCTGGCCCGCCGCCTCGCGCGCCGCCTCGCGCACAACGATCCGATCGCCACCCGCGTGAAGCTGCGCAAGCAGGATGCCATCGGGGCCATCCTGGGCGCCGCCCGGTTCCTCTGGTGAGAGGTCCGATGACCACCCCACTCGGCGCGGCGCAGGCCGATCTCGACGCGGTCGAGACCATCGTGAAGGCCGCCGGCACATCCTTCTATCGCGGCATGGCCGTGCTGCCGCCCGACCGCCGGCACGCGATGTATGCGATCTATGCGTTCTGCCGCATCGTCGACGACATCGCCGACGAGGACGGCACGCTGCCCGACAAGCGGCGCGAGCTGGCCGCCTGGCGCGACAGAATTCGCGGTTTGTATCACGGCGAAACCAGTGATGCCGTGACACGTGTATTGGCAATCGCCGTACGCCGGTTCGACCTGCGCGCCGATGATTTCATCGCCGTGATCGACGGCATGCAGATGGACGCCGAGACCGAGATCGTCGCACCCGATCTCGCGACGCTCGATCTTTATTGCGACCGCGTCGCCGCCGCCGTCGGACGGCTGTCGGTGCGCGCGTTCGGCGATGCCTCTCCGGCCGCCGACCGCGTCGCCTACGCGCTGGGACGCGCCCTGCAGCTGACCAACATCCTGCGCGACCTGGCCGAGGACGCCGAACGCGGACGGCTGTACCTGCCGCGGGAATACCTGGCCGAGGCCGGCGTGCCCCTCGATGCCCGCGCAGCCCTTGCCGCGCCCGGGCTTGGCCGGGTCTGCACGCGCCTCGCCGAACGCGCCCATGGCTGCTTCCGCGACGCCGCGGCGGCGATGCGCGAATGCGACCCAAAAGCCATGAAACCGGCCCGCCTGATGGGCGCGACCTATGCCGCCATCCTCTCGCGGCTGGAAAAGCGCGGCTGGGACCGCCCGGCGGAACGCGTCAGCCTGCCGCTGTGGCAAAAACTGTGGCTTGCATGCCGATATGGGATGTTTTGACGCAACAGGCGGGCCGGGGAACCGCGAATTCACTTGCCGCATTTCCGGTTGCGGTGCATTGTTACGTCAGTCGGTTAGAAGGATTTCCTCGTTCCGACTATTAACACACACTCCCGTGATCCGGAGCATCCGCCGTGACCCCTTCGCGCAAACGCCTCATTGCCGCGCTCGCCTTCGCCCTTCCGGTCGCCGCTCTGGTAGCGCCGCCCGCGATGGCCAAGCAGCAGACCCAGCAGTCGCAAAGCCACAAGTCCAAGTCCCATGCCAGCTCGAAGTCCAAGAGCAAGCATGCCCACAAGGGCTCGAAGGCGAAGAAGCCCACGACCGCCGCCAGCTGAGACCCGCCCGCGATCACGATCGGGCCCCCACGGCCTGATCGTGTGCGAGAGACAGAACCGTCTGACCGTCCATGGTCGGACGGAGGGCGGGCTATCGTGCGTTCGCTTCCAGCAACGCACGCAGCCCGGCCAGCAAACGGGCCGGCGAGGGCGGGCAGCCGCTGATGGTCAGATCGACCGGCACGCCGTTGCCGGTACCGCCCAGCACCGCATAGCTGCCCTTGAACACCCCGCCATCGACCGCGCAATCCCCGACCGCCACCACCCATTTCGGATCGGGCGTCGCGTCCCAGGCCTGCTCCAGCGCCTGGCGCAGGTTGCGGGTCAGCGGCCCGGTCACCAGCAGCACATCGGCATGGCGCGGGCTTTCGACAAAGCGCAGCCCATGGCGCTCCAGCGCATACAGCGGACCGTTCAGCGCCCGCAATTCCGCCTCGCACCCGTTGCAGCTGCCGGTATCGACATGACGCAGCGTCAGGCTGCGCCCCAGCCGCCGCTGCGACGCCGCCTGCAGCCGCGCGACCAGCGAGGCCACCGTCTCCTCGTCCACCGGCCCCACCGGGTCGGGCCCCGCGGGGCGGCGGAACCGGCCCGGACCTGGCATGCGCGTCATTCCCCGATCCTCCGCTTCACAGATCCATGCCCGCCGAGGACAGGCCGAGCGAGGCTCGGATCAGCGCCACATCCTCGAACGCCGCTCCCGCCAGCGCCGCCTCGGCCACCGGCCAGGCGGCCCAGCCGGGATCGCGCGGGAACACCGCGGCGATCTGTCCGTGATCCAGCCGGATCCAGTGCCAGACATCGCCACGGCCGGATTCGGCACAGCCCAGCCCCTCGCCGCTGGTCGCCGGCAGCGCGACCGAGACCGGCCCATCCGGCATGATCCGCGCCAGGGTCCGGATCAGGCGGATACTCTCGGCCATCTCGGCCAGGCGCACACGGCACCGCGCCGCCGCGTCGCCGCCCTGCTCCAGGCAGGCCGCCTGGCCGAGATCCGCATAGACCGGATCGAACACCCGCGCATCCATGCCGGACCCGGCCGCTCGGCCGATCACGCCACCCACCGCATACGCCGCCACCACACCCCCCGCCGTGCAACCAAGCCCAGCCAGCCGCTCGGCCAGAACCGAGCCGGCCAGGATGCCCCGCATGGCGGGCAGGTCGGCGTCGATCGCATCCAGCGCGGCGAGCAGGGCCTCCAGCCCGTCAGGGCCGATATCGTGCGACAGCCCGCCGGGCACCACGACATCCATCATCAGCCGATGGCCGAACCCGATCTCGGCCACTCGCGCCAGATGCTCGCGCCCCAGCCCGCACAGCGCGCGCAACCGGTCCTGCCCCGCCAAGGCCGCTATCGTTTCCAACGATCCCAGATGCAGCGCGATCCGTTCGGCCTCGACCATGACGGTGCGCAGCCCGGCCACCCGGTCGGGGACAGCGACATCCAGCGCCGATTCGGTGGCCCGTGCGAAGGCCAGCGCGTGCGCCACCGTGGTATCGCCCGACAGGCGCGCCGCGAAGCGGGCGGCGGTGCGGGGTGATTTGCCGCGCATCAGCGCCAGCGTGCCACGATGCGCGTAGCCCAGGCGCGCCTCGGCCACCACGGCACGCCGCCCGGCCATGGTCAGGCGCAGATGCGCTGCTTCCTCGATCAACCCGGCGACCGGGCCGATCGGGGCGCGCATCCGTGTATCGTCGTCCGCCACCACGAATTCCGGCGGTTCCGCCTGCGCCGGGGGCGGGCCGGGCCGCAGCGACAGCGGCTGGGAAAGCGGCCAGTGCCCGTGATCCAGCCAGGCGCGCGGATCGGTGCCGCCCTCGGCCTGATGGCCCCACAGGTCCTGGATCATCCGTTCATACCAGGCCGCCGCGCGGCGCGGCGGGGACAGCGCCGGATAGCGCCCGTCCTGTATCTGGGTCGAGGCGATCATCACCGCCGCCGTCCGCTGATCGAGGAACAGCGCATGGACATGGCCGGTGTCGGCCCACATGCCCAGCAGGCGCAGCGGATCGGACGCCAGGGCGCCGCACAGCGCCTGCCAGGCCGGGGCATCCAGCAGATGGCGCAGCCAGGGCCGGCAGATATCCGCCGGCGCGGCCTGGATGATGGCGGCGGCGGTCATTCCCCGCCTCGCAGCATGGCCTGAAGCCACAGCGCGACGTCCTCGGGCATCGCCAGGCCCGCCAGCACCGCGAGGCCGATGGGGACCCAGGCGCAGGCGGGTGCGAGCGGCCCCGGACGCAGGCGCGATCCGGCCGCCAGCCCTGCCGCCATGCCGGCGATCGCCAGCTGCATCGGCACCAGCAGCGCCGGGGCCTGGCGCCCGGTGGCCATCAGCACCAGGGCGAGGCCCGGAAACACGCCCAGCGGCGGCACTCCGGCCAGCCCCGCGCCGGCCACCAACCGGTCCATCCCGCCGGCGGACGCCAGGTGCGCCGCATCGCGGGCCAGCGGCAGCAGAAGCAGCAGGATCAGGCCCGCGAAGGCCCCGTCAGGCGAGCCGAGTCCCATCGCGGCGGCGCCGAGGCCGGCCTGGCCCAGCACCACGGCATCGGGCCGCCGCCGGTCCGGTTCCGTGCAGGCCAGCCAGGCCCCGCACAGGGCGGCGGCAAGCCCGACCGTCAGCAGGACGGGGCCGGCCATGGCTTCGGCGCGGATGCGCAGCAGCAGGACCGGCAGCGCGGGCAACAGCGCCGGCACGATGGCGATCACGGTGGCGGTCCCCAGGACCAGGCACCCGACGCCGACCAGGGCAGGCTGCGCGACCAGGCCGAACAGGGCGATGCAAAGCCCCGCCGCGGCCACGGCGCGCCGGTCCCGATCCCGGTCCGGGCCGGTGGACAGCGTCGCGGCGGTGGCGATCAGCAGGCCGCACCAGCGCAGCGCCGGATCGTCCGCCACGATCGCCAGCAGCACCCCGGCCAGCCCCGTCATCCCCGCCATCCGCCGCAGACCGGAACGACGGATGCGCGGCAGGTCCTGCCACCGCCGCAGCACGATGCCGGTGCAGCCGACCAGGGCGGCCAGCGCGGCGATGCCATCCGGCCGCGCGGGCCAGACCAGCAGCGTGGCGGCGGCCAGCCAGGTCAGGGCTGCGGCGGTCAGGTCGATCCTGGCCCGCAGCACGCCGCCCATCGCGGCGAACAGCGCGATGGCGGCCAGGACCGGCACGGCGGGCAGCAGCAAGGCCAGGTTCATGCCGTCCGCCCCCGGTCCAGCCAGGCCCGCGCCAGCACCAGCGCGGCGGGCAGCGGCAGGGCGGCCAGCATCAGCAGCGGCAGCGACGCCCCCGAATCGGCGGCGGCCAGCACCGCACCGAGTTGCATGGTCACCAGCCCGCCGATTCGCGCCCCCGAGTCGCGCCGGGTCGTGACCTGCCACAGCCCGGCCAGCAGAAGCGCCAGCGCCGGCCCCGACTCGGCCTGCGTGACTGCCAGCGCCAGAATGACCAGCCCGCCGGCCACAGCCGGCCATCCGGGCGGCCTGTCGCGGGGGCCGGCGGGCAATCGGGCGGCCAGGATCGGCATGCCGGCCGCACCGGTCAGGGCGACCAGCGCGGCACCCGCCCATTGCCCCTGCACCGCCAGTGCCGCCGCCACACAGGCACCCTGGATCAGCGCCAGGACCATCGCGGCCCCGGCCTGTCGCACGCCCGCCGACACCAGCGCCGCGGCCAGCGCGATGATGGCCAGGGCGGGGGCCGGGCCGGTCATGCCGCCCCCGTGCGGGACAGCGCCAGGATCACCGCCAGCGCGCCCAGCACGCCGGCCAGGCCGAGCAGCCTCGCCGCCCAGTGTGCGGGAATGGTACCCAGTATCGCGCGCACCCCGCTGACCGCCACGCCGAGAACCAGCAGGCGGCCGATCCAGCCAGGCACCCCGACAGCCCAGGCCGCCAGCCCGGCATCGGGCGCGGCCAGGCCGACGGGCAGAAGCACCAGCGCGATCAGGTTCAGCCAGACCAGCCGGCGCAGCGCATCCGTCCCGTCCAGCACGGCCAGGTCGAACCCGCTGTATTCCTGCCGCAACGCCGCCGCGTCGGTCCCGGACTCGGTCAGGGCCACGGCCAGCACGGCAAGACAGGCCAGCGCGGCCGAGACGTGTGGTGCCGGCACGGCGTCCAGCTGCGCCGCGGCGATCTGCGCCAGGTTCCCCGAACCGGACAGCAAGGCCAGGGCCATCGCCGCCAGCATCAGCGCCACCTCGGCCGGCACCGCCAGGTGCATGTGACGCGCGACCGCCGCGCCACCCTGCCCGGTGCCCGGATCGAGCGCGGCCAGAAGCAGGACGAGCCGGCCCAGCGCGAGCAGGCCGAGAATGGCCAGCAGGTCGGCCCAGGGCGCCAGCACCATCCCCAGCGCGAAGGACGGCACCAGAGCGGCGGCCACGACGGTCGCGCCGCAACCGATCGCCGGCGCGGCGCGGAACAGCCAGGACGAGGTCTCGGCCACCATCCCCTGCTTGCGCGCCAGCCGCACCACATCGCGCCAGGGCTGCAACGGACGGGGCAGCGGGCCGCCGGACAGCACGGCGACGACGGCGCGGTCCAGCACCAGCAGGGCCGGGGCAGCCACCATCAGCAGGACCAGGTGCAGCAGCTGCGCCAGCACGGCCAGGGCGAGGGTCATGCCACGCCCCACGCCGCGGCGGCGATGACCAGCGCGGCCATGGCGCCCAGCAGGACCCAGGCCGCACCGATACGCGGCACGCGCGGCACCGGCGGCACGCGGATAGCCGGCAGCACGATGTCGGGAACGCTCCCCGCCCCATCGGTCTGCGTCAACGGATCGCCGAACGGCAGCCAGGCCGGCGGCGGCGCGAACCCGTCGGCCCAGGCGCGCCGTTCCTGCGCCGTGACCCGCGACCGGCGCAGCAGCAGGATCACCCCGGCCACCAGCCCGATCAGCAGGACCAGCGGCAGCGGCGCATAACCCGGCGCGTCCAGCGCGGCCGTCAGCGTCAGCACCGCGGTGCGGTCGCCAACGCGCGCGCCGACCATGGACAGGATGGCCGGATCGGCCAGGACCCTCGGCACCAGGCCGGGCAACAGGCCCAGCAGCAGCGACAGCCCGGCCAGCATCATCAGCACGGGACGGGCGGGCGCCGGCACCTCCTCGGCGGCGGATGACCGGGGCCAGCGGGCGCGGCCGAGAAATGCCACGCCGAACAGCCTGAGCCCGGCCGCCATGGCCAGCACCGCGGACCCCGCCAGCACGCCGAACAACCCGGCCACCACCCATCCGGTCAGGCCACCGGCAGCCGGCGGCGCCGCCAGCAGCGCCTGCGCCAGCAGCCACAGCGCGGCGAACCCCAGGCTCGGCGGCAGCGCCAGCAGCCCCAGCAGCGCCGCCAGCATCGCGCTGGAGGACACCGGCATGCGCTGGATCAGCCCGCCCAGCCGATCCAGCCGCAGGCTGCCGGCGGCATCCTGCACACCCTGGGCGATCAGCAGCCCCAGCGCGCCGCACAGGGCAACCGCCGTGACAGCCAGCATCGCGCCGCCAAGCGCCAGCACCGCGAGGTCGGGCAGGTCCGCCGACCGTGCCGCCATCGCAAGGCCGAGGCCGATCCCGACCAGGCCGACCAGACGCCGCGCCAGGCCGATCACGATGCCGTCGACCCGGTCATGCCGAGCGGCGGACCAGGCGCCGTGCAGCGTGGCGAGGGCGGAGACGACAAGGACGGGAATGGCCCACCACCCCGGCGGCGCGGCGCCGGACAGCAGGCGCATCACGGCATGGACCGAGACCGGGGCCAGCCCGCCGGCGGTCAGCGCGGCCACCCCGGGCGGCAGATCATCCCGCAACACCAGGCCCGCCAGCAGCACGGGTCCCAGCAGCGTCAGGCCCAGGGCCAGGGCAGCGCGGGCAGGTTCGTCCAGCGCGATCCCGCCCAGGGCGTCACGCGACCCGGCCACGGCGCTCGCCGCCAGCACGCAGGCCGCCGCCAGCAGGACCGGACCCAGCAGGACCGGCGCCAGCACCCGGCCGACCGACAGCGCAACGCCGGCCAGCGTCAGTGCCACGGCAAACCCGGCGGCGTCGCCGGCCAGCAAGGCCAGGACCAGCGCCCCCAGGGCACACAGCGGCTCGCCTTGTGTCTTGGCGGTTTCAGCCGCGAAGGCGATGACCGCGCCACCGGCGACGAACACCGGCACCAGGAAGAACGCCGCCAACGGATCGAGCGCGAGGGCGAAGGACTGCCCCGGCAGCCCGATGGGCACCGCCAGGCGGATCGGCGTCGCCTCCAGCAGCAGCCACACCAGCGACATGGTCGCGCCGAGGCCCGCCAGGCACGCGCCGGCCAGGCCCAGACCCTGCCGCGCGCGCGGGCCGAACCACGCCCCGGCGGCACCCAGCGCCATCAGCGCCAGGGCCGTCACCGCCAGCAGGGCGAGAATCGGGTCCGTCACCCGGACAGGGATAGCAGAAAGCCGTTGGATTCGGCGCGCCCGGGTCAGACAGGTCTGCCCCCCTCTGACACGCCGGCCCCGTCACCCCTTGATCGCTGCCAGCCCCTGCTCGGCGCGCACTTCGTTGATGATCTGCAGCACACGCTCAGGGTACGACCGGTACTGCACGCCGAACTCGCTGACCAGGCGGGTGTTGTCGATCAGGTAGTTGCCCGAGCTTTCCTTGCCGCCCGTCTCCTTGTCGAAGCTGATCTGCGCCAAGAACGAGAACGATCGCGTGGTGGGATTTC
>CAYZKM010000090.1:0-12246 GCA_964478525.1 uncultured Bifidobacterium sp. | reverse complement strand
TATCCCGGCGCGCGCTTCGACAGCGAAAGTTACTCCTACGCCTACTCGTTCAGCCAGGAACTGCTGGACGAATGGGACTGGAGCGAGCACTTCGCCGGCCAGCCGGAGACCGAGAGATATCTGAACCACGTCGCCGACAAGTTCGACCTTCGCCGCGACATCAGTTTTTCCAGCAAGGTGACGGCGTGCCATTATCAGGAAGATACGCGCTCCTGGGCGATCCTGCTGGAAGATGGTTCACGGCACACCTGCCGCTTTCTCGTGACCGCGATCGGCCCGCTGTCCACGCCGACGTTTCCGAAAGTCCCGGGGCGGGAAAGCTTCTCGGGTGAGGCCTATCATACCGGGCTGTGGCCGAAACATACGGTGACGTTCGAGGGCAAGCGTGTCGCCGTGATCGGCACCGGGGCCAGCGGCGTTCAGGTCATTACCGAGATCGCCAGGACGGCGAAGAGCATGACTGTATTCCAGCGGCGCCCGAACTGGTGCAAACCGCTGCACAACCGCCCGATCCCGAAGGATGAGATGAAGCGGCTGCGGAACTGGTATCCGGAAATGTTCGAGCTTTGCGAGCAGACATCGGCCGGATTTCTGCACACGCCGGATGGCCGGAAGACCTTCGATCTTCCGCCCGCCGAACGCGAGGCTTTCTGGGAGAAGCAGTACCAATCGCCGGGATTTTCCATGTGGGTCGGCGGGTTCCGGGACATGATGACGGATCGCGCCGCCAACGCCGAGGTTTCGAAATTCGTCGCCGGCAAAATTCGTGAACGTGTGCGCGATCCGAAGGTCGCCGATCTGCTGATCCCCAAGGACCACGGCTTCGGAACCAGGCGCGTTCCCCAGGAATCAGGCTATTACGAGGTGTTCAATCAGCCGAATGTGGAATTGGTCAGCATCCTCGACAATCCGATCGAACGCATCACGCCCACCGGCATCGAAACGGCCGACCGCCACTTCGATTTCGACATGATCGTTTACGCCACCGGCTTCGATGCCATCACCGGAAGTTTCGACCGCATTGATATCCAGGGCGAAGCGGGCGTGAAGCTGAAGGACAAATGGAGAAAATCTCTCGAAACCTTCCTCGGCATCATGGTCGAAGGATTTCCGAACATGGCGATGTGCATTGGGCCGCACACGGCACTCGGCAATATACCGCGATCGGCGGAGTATAACGTGCTTTGGGTCACGAACCTGATCCGGTACTTGCGGCAGCACGATTACACCTATGCCGCTCCGCGCCATAAGGCGGTCGACGATTGGACGAACTTCGTGATCAAGGCGGGTGAAGGCCTGCTGTCCAACGAGGTGGACAGTTGGATGACCGGCATCAACCAGAACGTCGAAGGCAAACAGACCCGCATCATCGCCCGTTACAGCGGAAGCGCCCCCGCGTTCCGTGAAAAAGCGAATGCCGTCGCGTCGGGCGGCTACCAGGAACTGGAAATGCAATGAAGCCGCGGCGGAAGCTCCGCGGAAAAAAAGGAAGATCCCATGATGAACTCACGGCTCTGCGACAAACTCGGCATCGAATTCCCGCTGTTCGCCTTTACCCACTGCCGCGACGTGGTCGCCGAGGTCACGAACGCCGGCGGGTTCGGTGTTCTGGGCGCGGTCGGGCTCACGCCGGAGAAACTGGATGTCGAGCTCAACTGGATCAATGAGCGCGTCAACGGCAAACCCTTCGGCGTCGATCTGCTGATTCCCGAGGTCATGATGGGCAAGGACTCGGACGCGACAGACGCCGAACTGCGCGGCCAGCTTCCGGAACAGCACCGGAAGTTCGTCGAGGATCTCCTGGAACGCCACGGCATCGATACGTCGGACCTTTGGTCTTCCAATTCCGACGACAGGGACTCGTCCATCATGCGCCCAAGCGGTGCCGCGAGGATGCTGGAGGTCGCGTTCCGTTACCCGATCAAGATGTATGTGAATGCGTTGGGCGTGCCGCCGCCGACGATCATCGCCGAGGCACATTCCAAAGGCATCCTGGTCGGCGCGCTGACCGGATCGCGGCGTCACGCGATCAAGCATGCGCAAGCCGGTGTCGATGTACTGGTCGCCGCCGGCGGAGAAGCGGGCGGCCATTGCGGCGAGATCGCGACGATCGTGCTCGTCCCGGAGGTCATCGAGGCGATCCGGGATTATCCGCACATGGATGTGCTGGCGGCGGGCGGGATCGCCACCGGACGGCAGATGGCCGCCTGCATGGCGATGGGTGCCGCCGGCGTATGGTGCGGCTCGGTCTGGCTGACCACCAAAGAGGCCGAAACGATACCGACCGTGAAGGAGAAGATGCTGAAGGCGTCGTCGGCGAATACGGTCCGTTCCCGCAGCCGCACCGGCAAACCGACCCGCCAGTTGCAGTCCGCCTGGTCGGACGCCTGGAGCAGCAAGGAGGCCCCCGATCCGCTGCCGATGCCGTTGCAGGGGATCCTGACGCGGCCGGTGGTGGCCAAGGTGGACAAGCTCGCGGAAGCGGGCCACCCGGGAGCGAAACAACTCGCGGCCTATTTCGTCGGGCAATGCGTCGGCCTGATGCATTCGGAGCAGTCCGTCCGGTCGGTGGTATACGATTTCATGACCGACTATGCCGAGGCGGTGGAGCGGCTGTACGCGACGCTTTCGGCGCCCGCGGCCCAGGGTGAACCCGGCGCTTAACTCAAACTCCGAGGTGTATTCGTGACCGATCCCGTGACCCCGCGCGTCGCCGCGACACTCATGCTCGCTCGCGACGGCGCGGACGGCCTCGAGCTTTTCATGGTTGTCCGCCATCATGAAATTGAATTCGCCTCTGGAGCCCTGGTGTTTCCCGGCGGGTCGGCCGACCCGGCGGACGGGGACCCGAGCTGGCGGCAGTTGGCCGACGGCACCGATGGCATCGGCGATGAGATGCTGACCGTGATCGCGGCGGCGGCGCGGGAAGCGTTCGAGGAATGCGGCGTATTGTATGCCCGGATCGCCAGCGGCGGCCCGCTGATCGGCGGCACCAGGGTGGCGGCTCTGGGCGCCACCTACCGGCGGGCCATCGAGGCGGGCGATATCAGCTTCGCCGGCATGATCGCCCAGGAAAATCTGGTGGCCGCATTCGATCAGCTGACGCATTTCGCCCACTGGATCACGCCGACGCACATGCCCAAGCGGTTCGATACCCATTTTTTCCTCGCCGCGGCGCCGCCGGATCACATCCTCAGCCATGACGGCCGCGAATCGGTCGATTCGGTCTGGGTGACCCCGCGCGATGCCTGCGTGGATGCCGATGCCGGCCGCCGGACGGTGCTGTTCCCGACGCGGTTGAACCTGGAGAAAGTCGGACAACACCGCACGGTGACCGCGGCGCTGGCCGCCGCCCGCGCCGCCCGGGTCGTCACCGTGCGGCCGGAGAGCAGCGTGGCGGAGAATAGGCGGCTGCTCCGGATCCCGATCGAGGCCGGTTACGGCGCGGCGGAGTTTCTGGTGACCGGTGGCGCCGGCACGAACGCACGGATTCAACCGCTCGGAGCGGGCACACCGTCATGACACGCGCGCTCGAACCGAACTTTTTCGATGTGCCAACAGGGGAATCCCCATGGACCTGACGCTCAAGGAAAACCACCGGGCGCTACGCGATGAGGTGAACGAGTTCATCGCCCAGCACCGCGACCGCGCGCCGAGACCCGGCGGCGGGCGCAAACGGCCCGATCGGAAAGTCCTGGAGTGGCAGGCGCTGTTGCTGGAACGAGGCTATTTCGCACGCAACATACCACGCGAATATGGCGGTTTCGGCGCGCCGCGCGACGTGATCGAACTGGCGATCATCGCCGATGCCTTCAGCCGCGCCGGTGTCTCGCCCGGCATCCACAACCAGGGCATCAGCATGCTCGTCCCGACCCTTCTGGAAGTCGGTACCGAGGAGCAGAAGCGCCGCTGGGTCGGCCCGACCATCCGGGGCGAGACGATCTGGTGTCAGGGCTATTCGGAACCGGGTTCCGGATCGGATCTCGCCGCCGCGCAGACCCGCGCGTTGGTGCAAGACGGACACTTCGTCATCAACGGACAGAAGATCTGGACCAGTTCGGCGCATTATGCCGACATGATGTTCCTGCTGTGCCGGAGCGAACCCGAATTGCCGAAGCACGCCGGGCTGTCTTACCTGCTGGTGCCAATGGACACTCCCGGCATCGAGGTGCGGCCGCTGCGGACCATGACCGGCCGCGCGGAGTTCAACGAAACCTTCTTCACCGACGCGCGCGTGCCGCTCGATCAGATCGTGCTGAGCCGCGGCGATGGCTGGCGGGTCGCCAACATCACTCTGAAATACGAGCGGCTGCTCCTCGGCGACGCCAATAAGTTGCAACAGCGCCTCGAAGCCGTCCTCCGCATGATGCGCGAACCGGGGCCGGATGGCACGCGCCTGCTGGATCAGCCGGATTGGCGCGACCGGCTGTTACGCCTGCAGGGCGAAGTCATGGCCGCCCGGCATCATAATCTGCGCCTGCTCACCGACCAGGCGGAGGGGGTCGATTCCGGGCTCGGGCGTCTGATCGTCAAGTATCACGGCACGATGCTCGGCCATCGTCTGACGTCGCTGGCCATCGACGTCATGGGCGCGAGCGGCCTGGCCTATGAGCCGCAAGGCGAGATGGCCGAGGATGACGCGGCCACCACGTGGCACATCGATTACATGTACGACATCGGTCTGATCATCGGCGGCGGTTCCTCGAACATTCAGAAAAACATCATCGGCGAACGCGGGCTCGGCCTGCCACGGGAACCGAAAGCGGCGGTAGGAGCCTGAGCATGCGTTTCGGACTGAGCGAAGAACAGAAACTGTTCGACAATTCCTTGCGTTCGTTCCTGGCGTCGCGGCTGCCGGTGGAGGCGCTGCGGCGCCTCGCCGAACCGGGTAACGGTTTCGATGCCGATCTCTGGCACGGGCTCGGCGAACTTGGCCTTCACGGCATCCTGACGGCCGAGGACTATGGCGGCGCCGGGCTCGGTGTCCTCGATGCCGCCCTGGCGGCCGAGGCTCTCGGCTACCATGCCGCTCCCAGTCCGTTCATGGCCTCGGTGGTGATGGCGGTAAAGGCGTTCGACGCGGCCGGCGAGGCGTTACGGCGTGATTGGCTGCCAGGGATCGCCACCGGCGAGGTGCGGATCGGCGTTGGCCTCGGGGCGATCTCCGGGCAGACGGGCCGGAGCGCGATCGAAATTCGGGACGGCCAGCTGTCCGGGGCGTTGGATGGCGTTCTGGATGGCAGTGCCGCGACGCATTTCCTCGCCTATCTTCCGGACGGACGGGCTGTCCTCGTTGACGCCGCGGCCGATGGCCTGACCGTCTCGGCCCGCCGCACCGTCGACCGCACCAGGCCGCTTTTGGACCTGACGTTCAGCACCGTCCCGGCTCTGGCGGTGATCGGAACAGCCAACAGCACCGCGGCGGCGGTCCGCGTGCGCGATGCCGGCCGGGTGATGCTGGCCGCCGACATGCTGGGCGCGGCGCAGAACATGCTGGATCGGGCGGTGGCGTACGCCAAGGAACGGGCGCAATTCGGCCGGGTGATCGGCAGCTTTCAGGGCGTGAAATACATGTGCGCGGACATGGCGAGCATGCTCGAACCCTGCCGGGCGATGGTCTGGTATGCCGCCTACGCGCAGGACGGTATCCCCGAGGAAGCCGCGAGCACGGCGAACCATGCCAAGGCGCATCTGGCCGAGGTTTCGCGCGAGGTCGCGCGGCTGGCGACCGAAGTGCATGGCGGCATGGGTTTCACCGACCTGCTTGGACTGCATTTTCAGTTCAAGCGCATCACCTTCGACCGCCAGGTGCTTGGCGGCCCCGAGCAGTGCCGGCGTGATGCGGCGGCCGCGCAAGGATGGGCCGTGGGCTGAATGGATATAGAACATAGGAGAAAAGATTATGTCACTTCGCGACAAGGCCGCGGTCACCGGCATAGGCGAAACGGCCTATACTCGCGATTCGGGTCGTAGCGTTCTGTCCCTGCAACTGGAAGCGTCGCTTCGGGCCATCAGGGACGCGGGGCTTGAGCCAGCGGACATCGACGGGATCATACCTTATGGAAGTGCCGTGGTCGCGGAGGATTTCGTTACCAATTTCGGTATTCCCGATCTGCGGTTTTCCGCGACGACGCCACTTGGCGGGGCCAGTTGTGTCGCGGCGGTGCAATGCGCCATGGGCGCGATCGCCGCCGGCATCTGCCGTCACGTGCTGATTCCGATCGGGCGCAATGGCGCTTCGCAAGGCCGGATCGGTACACGGGTGCAGCAGATGCCGCAATTTCGGTTGGTCGGTGAATTCGAGATGCCGCTTGGCGCCATCGCGCCGGCGCAGCTCTACGCGCCGATGGCGCGCCGTCATATGGAGCTGTATGGCACGACCAGTCGTCAATTCGGTGAAATCGCCGTCTCGACCCGCGCCAACGCGGCCATCAACGGCAACGCGATCATGACCAAACCGATCGGCATCGAGGATCACCAGGGATCCCGTATGATCTCCGATCCGTTGCGGCTGCTGGATTGCAGTCTGGAGAGTGACGGCGCCTGCGCCATCGTCGTGAGCGATGCCGAGCGCGCCCGCGATTTGCGCGCGCCGCCCGTCGTGGTGATGGGCATCGCCGAGGGCCATCCCGATTCGCCCAGTGTCATTACCCAGCGTCCGGATATGACACGGTTGGGGCTGGCGAAGGCGGCGCCGCGCGCGTTCGCGATGGCCGGCGTGACCCACGACGATATCGACGTCGCCGAGATTTACGATTGCTTCACCTATATCGTGCTCTGCCAGTTGGAAGACCTGGGTTTCTGCAAGAAGGGCGAAGGCGGCCCTTTTGTCGAAAGCGGCGCCATTCGCCTGGGTGGCAAGCTGCCGGTGAACACGCATGGCGGTCTGCTGTCGCAGGCGCACATGGTCGGGATGAACCACATCGCCGAACTGGTGCGCCAGCTTCGCGGCGAAGCCGGAAATGCGCAGGTCGCGGGAGCCGAGATCGGCCTCGTCACCGGCTATGGGGACATGGGCGACGGATCCGTCGCCATCATGCGGAGGGGATGATGAGCGCTACTCAAACATACAACAAGCTCGTACCCGAGCCCACGCCCGACAGCGCGGGCTATTGGCAGGGGCTCAACGAGCACAAGCTGTTGCTGCAAAAGTGCGCCAGCTGCGGCATGATCCGGCACTATCCACGGCCCATGTGCCCGTCTTGCCATTCAATGGAATCCACCTGGGTCGAGGCATCCGGCCAGGGCACCGTACATAGCTGGACCATCACGCACCACGCATTCCATCCCGGCGTCCGGGATGACCTGCCCTATACGCTCGCGACCATCGAATTGACGGAGGGCGTCCGGATGAACGCGCAACTGCGTGGCGTGATACCGGAAATGCTGTGTATTGGTCTGCCCGTGCGCGTCAGGTTCGAAACGGTAAAGGAAGGCCTGACCTTGCCCTATTTGGTCGCGGACACCAGCGCCTGACGCCAGTGGCTCACACGACCGGTCTGGCCCGATGCCCGGGCCAGCCCTTCACCTTCTGACGGTGCCTCAGGATGTGCGATTGAAGCCCTCGTAATTCCGTGCCGCGACATCGGCACAGATGCCGCGATAGCGCGCCATCCCACCTGCATAAGGCATGAACACCCGGGGCTTCCCCGGAATATTCGCGCCCAGGTACCAGGAATGGCCTGCCTTGGGCAGCAATGTAGCATTCGCGGCTTCGTTCACATGGTTCCCCCACCGCCGAGCAGCCTCGGCATCCGCCTCAATACGGGTCAGGGCACGTTCGCGCATGGCGCGGATGCAGTCAGTGATCCATTCGACATGCTGCTCGATCGCCACAGGCATATTGCACAGCACCGACGGGCTGCCAGGTCCTGTAATCGTGAACAGGTTCGGAAAGCCCGGTACCTGCAGGCCAAGATAGGTGATCGGCCCGGCGTGCCAGGCGTCGCGCAGGGAGAGGCCACCGTCGCTACGGATGTTCATCTTCAGCAGCGGTCCGGTCATGGCGTCGAACCCGGTGGCGAACACGATGATATCGAGCGGATACGTCTTGCCGTCGCTGGTTGTCAGCCCCTCCGGCACGAAGCGCTCGATCGGCGTTGCGCGAACATCAATCAGCGTGACGTTGTCCCGGTTGAAGGTTTCGAAATAGTCCGTGTCGATCGGGGGCCGTTTGGTCGCGAAGGGATGATCGATCGCCGCCAATTTCGCGGCCGTCTCGGGATCCTTCACGATTTCCCGGATCTTCGAGCGGAGAAATTCCGACGCGGTATCATTCGCCTCCTGATCTGTCAGGAGGTCCCGGAAGGCGGCGCGGAATTGCAACCCGCCCTTTTCCCAGGCGGCCTCGTAAATCGCACGGCGTTGCTCCGGCGTCACATCGTGGGCGGAACGATCCTCGATGACGAACGGGTGCCCGTTAGGGGTCGAATGCATGACGCGCCGTATCTCGGCGGCGTTCTCTCTTGCCCAACGTTTGAATTCGCTGGTCAACGGCGCGTTTCTGGCGGGAATGCTGTAGTTCGCGGTGCGTTGAAAGACGGTCAGATGGCTGGCGGCGGCGGCGATCACCGGCGCGGCCTGGATGCCGGTGGAGCCGGAGCCGACCATGCCGACCCGCTTGCCGGTGAGGTCCACGCCCTGATGCGGCCATTGGCCGGTGTGGAACCAGGAACCGCCGAAAGACCCGAGGCCCGGAATGTCGGGGATGTTTGCCGCCGAGAGGCAGCCTACCGCGGTAATCAGGAAGGTCGCGCGGAACCGCTGGCCGGTCTCGGTGCGGACTTCCCAGCAATTGGCCGCCGGGTCGTAGTGTGCCTCGGCGACGCGTGCGCCGAACTGGATGTCGCGCTTGAGATCGAAGCGATCCGCCACATGATCCAGATAGCGCAAGATCTCCGCCTGTCCTGGATAGCGTTCGGACCAAGTCCATTCCCGGACCAGGTCGTTCGAGAAATAATAGGCGTAAGAGTGGCTCTCTGAATCGCAGCGGGCGCCCGGATACCGGTTCCAGTACCAGGTGCCGCCGACGCCACCGCCCGCCTCAAGCACCTTGACCGCGAGGCCGAGTCGATCACGCAAGCTATACAACTGATAGAGGCCGGAGAAGCCGGCTCCCACGATTATCGCGTCGAGAGTTTCCACTGTGTCGGCTGTCATGGGGCCTCCGATGTTCCGAACGGTTGAGATTGAAGATCAGCAGTGCCGAAGGGGCGATCCTGTCCGGGGCGGTGCACTGCCGCCGTGAGGCCGGTCAGGGGCGGTGTCATCGGGTTCGGTACCTGTCGATACCCCGATCGATTTCCAGTGACAGCCACTCGCGCGCGAGCATGTAGTTCGCATGCGCGAGCACTTCGCCGAAGGCGAATCCGGTCTGATGTTCGTCGAGTGGGCGATCAAACACGAATGGAACCAGTTCAGCGACCGACAGCGGCTTCCCGCGGCACGCATTGGCGATCATCTCGCACCGTTGCCGGTGATGCTCGATCAGTTCGCCGATCCGATGATGCAATCCGTGAAACGGCAATCCGTGGCCCGGCAGGACCAGGACATCGTCCGACACCGTCTCACGCAGGGTTTCGAGGGATTGGAGGAAGATGCCAAGTGCATCCAGTGTCGGCTCCATCGCGTGCACGCTGATATTGGGCGAAATCCTGGCGATAACTTGATCGGCCGAGAAAAAGATTCGCTCGGCGGGGCTGTGCAGCATCGCCTGTTCCAAAGAGTGGCCTCCCGCCGTAATGATCTGGAAAGGCCGCGTGGCCGGAGCGAGGGTATCGCCGTGTTTGATACGATTGTAAGTCAGCGGAACACCCGAAGTACGGCGCAGATAATGATGGCCGCGATCCAGGACAGATCGGGTCGCTTCCACCGACAGGCCATGACGTTCGTAGAACGGAACATATGTATCGTGCCCCAGATCGCCAGGAGCATATTGCAGAGCAAGGCTGTACAGATATTCCGGCCGTGGCATGGACAACGGCAACGTGAATCGTTCGCTAAGCCATCCAGCGAGCCCGACGTGGTCCGGATGATAGTGAGTCACCAGCATCGACGACAACCGCTGTCCCCGAAGCGGCCCATTCAGGAGGACATCCCATCCAAGCCGGCACTCATCGGTCCCGAGGCCGGTATCGACAACCGTCCAACCGTCGCCGGTTTCGATCAAATAGATATTCACATGATCGAGCCGATATGGCAACGGAAGCCGAAACCATTGGACACCGGGCGCAATTTCAATGATCTGGTTCGGATCTGGCGCCTGGGATCTGGGATATCGCAGCATGGTGACCTTCCGAGTTCATTACGTTTCGACTGTCGCTTCATCTCCATGAGTTTCGTCATCGAGTGATTGACCGGCGGCCTGGCGCAGGCTGTACGCTAGTCGCGAATCATCGTGTCTCGGAAGCGGAGGTTCGAACCAGGAGAAGCAATGGCATCACCAGCAACGCAAGAACGAGCATGAGCTTGAAGTCGTTGATATAGGCAAGGATCTGAGCCTGCCGGGTAACCTCGACGTCGAGCAGAGCGAGACCGGACGCGGAGTGGATATTCAGAACCTGAGACGTTCGCCCATCTTGCAGTGCCCGGTTGAACGGATTAACCTGCTCCGCGATCAGAGCGTGATTGACTTGTGTATTAGACTGTAGCAGTGCGCCCGTGATCGAAATACCCATGGCGCTGCCCAGATTGCGCATCAGGCTGTAGATGCTGGTTGCCTGTGTCCTGATTTCCGCAGGAAGTGTAGCAAACGCAATGATATTGATCGGAATCGCTAGAAGTCCAATGCTGATGCCCTGGATGAATCCAACGATCATGATGTCCGCCTTGGAGACGTCGGGAGTCCACAGGGTCATTTCGAGCAGTGCATAGGCCCCAATGAGAAATCCGGCACCAACCAGAAATCGCGCGTTGATCCGACCCATGACGCGGCCGCAGATCCAGGCCGCGAGCATCAGCCCGGCACCGCGGGGAGCGAGGGCAATGCCCGCCGTCACGACCGGATAGCCCATCTGCGTCTGGAGGTACGGCGCGAGTAGCGCCAGCGACGCATACATGATCAACCCCATAATCGCATAAAGCACCCCACCGATTGTAAAATTCCGATCAGCAAACAATCTGGGCGATAGAAATGGTCGCGGCGCCAGGAAAAATTGGATCAGGAACAGGTAAAACGCCACACCCGCGATACATGCCTCCAACATGATCTCAGGCGAACCGAACCAGCCGAGTGTTTGACCCCGGTCGAGCATTAACTGGAAGGTTCCTATCGCCAAACTAAGCGTTACGAAGCCCATCCAGTCCAAACTCATTGTCCGCTGAGTACTATTCCCGCGCAACAACACAAATAATCCAATGGCAGTTACTATGCCGAACGGTATGTTAATATAGAACACCCAGCGCCAAGTATAGTTGTCGGTGAGCCAGCCGCCAATGATCGGTCCGCAGATAGGACCGATCATGACTCCCATCGTCCACAAGCCCATGGCCTTGGCCCGTTGCTCCGGCGGATATAATTCGTACATGACCGATTGTGAAAGCGGCACAAGGGCGGCGCCGAACATGCCTTGCACGATCCGGAACAGGATGATCTCCTCCAATGAATTGGCCAGGCCGCAAAGTGCCGAGGCGACGGTGAAACCCGCGACCGCGATGACAAACAACCGCGTCCGCCCGAAGCGTGCGGCGAGAAAGCCGGTAGGCGTCGTCATGATGGCCGCTGCCACGATGTAGCTGGTCAACACCCAGTTTATTTCGTCCTGGCTCGCGGACATCGTGCCTTGCATGTAAGGCAGGGCGACATTGGCGATGGTACTGTCGAGCGATTGCATGAGGGTCGCGAGAACCGTGCAAATGGTTATCAGCAGCCGCCTGATGCCCGTCGCGACATCGGAGTCGCGCATCGTGACCGCCGCCAGGTCACTCATCCTGTTCCGCCTGCAAAGCAAGGTTCTTGCGAATACGGCGCATCACATCGGTTGCGCCCGCCAGTTCGCTTTCCGTTATTCCAAGCAAGGTCATATCGCGAACGCTCCGCGATACGCTTTCCACCTGTTCAATGATGGACCGCCCCGCCGGGGTCAGGACGATGACCTTCGCGCGCCGGTCCGTTGCCTCCTCCTGGCGCGTGATGAGCCCCGACGCTTCCAACCCATCCAGCAGCCGGACGATTGACGAGCCATCGATCGCAAGGGCCGCGGCGAGATCTTTCTGTCGCATCGGTGCCACCGCACGGGCGACGTAAAT
>CAYZKM010000089.1:0-12334 GCA_964478525.1 uncultured Bifidobacterium sp. | reverse complement strand
CCGGGTTGACCGAGGTGTTGGTCACCGGGATCGAGATCAGGTGGATCAGCGTCAGCCCCAGGCCGATGGCGATCGGCGCGAAGCCGGGCGGGGCCTTGGACGATGTGCTGCCCAGGATGATGGTCAGGAAGAAGAACGTCGCGACCACTTCCATGACCAGGCACGAGACCAGGCTGTACTTGCCCGGGCTGAGCGCGCCATAACCGTTCGAGGCGAAGCCGCCGACCGCGAATTCGGGTTTGCCGGATGCGATCAGGTACAGCACCGCCGCCGCGGCGATGGCGGCGACGACCTGCGTGATGACATAGGGGATGATGTCCGCGGCCTTGAAGCGTCCGCCGGCCCACAGCCCGATCGTGACGGCCGGGTTGAAATGACCGCCGGAGATATGGCCGACCGTAAAGGCCATTGTGAGCACGGTCAGGCCGAAGGCGAGAGCGACGCCGGCGAATCCGATACCGAGTTGCGGGAATGCCGCGGCCAGGACGGCACTGCCGCACCCGCCGAAGGTCAGCCAGAACGTGCCGAAGAATTCGGCACCGAGACGACGGCTCATGTCCATAGTCGGTTCCTTATGGTTGCCACCCATCTGCCCACGGCGTTCTGCCGTAAAGCGTTGCGATGCTAACACTGTTACTTGTGTTGCGGGGGTGACAGCCTGCGGAAAAACGGTGCCGGGTCGGATCGGTCAAGTATTGTTGGAAATATTCAGTAATCGAGGCGTGGCGTGTCGGGAAGGTCAGGCCATGCTGTGGGTCCGCAGTTTTCGCCGCACCGGCTCCGGTTCCTGCCATTCGATCGGGTCGGCCTGGATGGGGGCGTGCCCCTGGATCGGCGCCTGGGGGTGGGCATCGGCCGCCGCGGGCTCGTGCAGTTCGCCGCCGGTCAGGCGGGCCAGTTCGTTGCGCATGCGCGGCAGGTATTCCGGATCGAGGCGGCGGTTCTTCGCGGCCGGGCTGGCGGGCCTGGTTTGCAGCCATTCGAGTGCGGCCAGCAGGTGGCGCGCGGCCTGGTGGTCGCCCGACAGGCAGGCTTCCAGGAACACGGCTTCCACCCGGTCCGACAGGCGCCGGCGCGTGGATTGCTGCACCGCGTTGAGCCGGGCGCGGGGGAGTTCGGGTGATTCGGGTTCGCGAAGCTGGGCTTTTTTGGAGGTCAACCAGCTGGGCAGTCGGGACATGGGACTCTCCGTCGTGCGGAAGAACGTCGTTGGCGTGCTGGCTAGAGGTTCGTGCCGATCAGAAGGAAGCGTCCCGCCAGGCCCTGGCCGAGGATGGACACTGCTGCGGTCGCGCCGAGGCCGACGACGCAGGCGAGCATCATGAATTCGAGGAATCTCTTTGTGCTTCGCTGGTCCCGGGAGGGACGGCCGGCTGTCCTCGTGTCACCCATGATCGTGCCCGCACACTGTCGTTATGATCGTCCTGTCCGGAATGACCTTCGCTCGGTTGTATTCTTGCGACCGCATCTCCGTCAACGAGAATGAAAGGAATGTGAAATATTTTGCAAATTCCTTGCGTCCCCGGACGCCGAGCGGGCTGGGCCGATCCGTGTGTCACGGACTATACACGGTTGTGCGCCGGGAATCGCGGATTTCGCCGGCTATGACGAAATTTAATCCGTTGATACAAAAGAATACAAATCGAACAATGTAACGATTTCAAGACAATGGTGCGGCCGGCCCGATCGTTAATTTCTCGTTAATGACTTCGCCGACATACGATGGCAATCAGGACGGGCCGCGCCGCCCATGTTGCGCGATTTGACGAGAAACACACCTTATAGTTGTGTTTCGCCCCGCCCCACGTCGCCCGCACCAAACCCGCCCCGCCCGCCTCCGCTTGTCGCCCCGCCCTGCAATCTCTAGGGTCCGCCGCGCCACGAGCCAGAGGAGACGTGCAATGGTCGATGTCCCGAACCGCCCCGAATACCAGTCGGAGCTTTTCAAACAGGGCCTGAAGGTCCGCCGCGAGGTTCTCGGTGGCGATTATGTCGACGCCTCCCTGGCCCGTGCCAATGATTTCAACGCCGTGTTCCAGCAGATGACCACCGAGATCGCCTGGGGCCTGTGCTGGGCGCGCCCGGGCCTGGATCGCAAGACCCGCAGCATGATCAACCTGACCATGCTGTCCGCCCTGAACCGCGGCGCGGAACTGCGCCTGCACCTGAAGGCAGCGCTGACCAATGGCGTCAGCCGCGACGAGATCAAGGAAATCCTGATGCAGGTCGGCGCCTATTGCGGCATCCCGGCGGCACTCGAATCCTTCAAGATCGCCACCGAGGTGCTGGCCGAACACGACGCGGCCCAGAAGAAAGGCTGAACCGATGTCCGACAAGGCAACGGTCGGCTTCATCGGCGTCGGCAACATGGGCTGGCCCATGGCGGCCTGCCTGGTGAAGGCCGGCTTCACGGTCAATGTGGCCGACTCGCGCCGCGAGGTGGCGAACAACTTCGTCCAGCAGATCGGCGGGTCCGCCCCCGATTCACTGCGCCAGCTGGCCGCCGGGTCGGACGTTATCGTCACCATGCTGCCGACCAGCGTCATCGTCGAGCATGTCCTGGGCGGCGGCGATGACAACGTCTTCTCGGGCATGAAGCCCGGAACCGTGATCATCGAAATGAGCTCGGGCGTGCCGTCGGTGACCCAGGCGCTGGCCGAGAAGGTCACTGCCCTCGGCGGCGTGATGGTCGACGCCCCGGTCTCGGGCGGCGTGCCGCGCGCGAAAACCGGCCAGCTCGCGATCATGGTCGGCGGCGACAGCGCGGCCATCGACACGGTGATGCCGGTGCTCTCGGCGATGGGCACCTCGGTGCTGCGCACCGGCGGGGTGGGCTCGGGCCAGGCGATGAAGGCACTGAACAACCTGGTCTCGACCGGCGGCTTCCTGATCGGGATCGAGGCGCTGCTGATCGGCCAGCGCTTCGGCCTCGATGCCGGGGTGATGACCGATGTGCTGAACGCCGCGACGGGCATGAACAACTCGACGCAGAAGAAGTTCCGCCAGTTCGTGCTGTCGCGGAAATTCGATGCCGGGTTCACCATGGGCCTGCTGGCCAAGGACCTCTCGATCGCCCTGCAGGTCGCGCGGGAAACGGGGACGGCCGCGCCGCTGTCGGCCATCGTGCGGGAGATGATCGTCTCGGCCGAGGCGATCTTCGGCCCGCAGGCGGATCACACCGAGATGGCCAGGCTGTGCGAGCGGCTGGTCGGCGGCGACGAACTGACCACCGGGTAAAGCAGGTTACAGGCCGGCCCGCGCCATCAGCGGGTCGGTCCGTACCGCCGGAACAGCAGCTCGGCCACCGCCTTCAGCCCATCGTCGGCCTTCGTGCCGCCGACATTGGTCACCAGCGCCACCGCCCAGTCGGCGGACGGCATCAGCCACAGCGACGCCAGGTTCATCAGGTTCGACCCGTTATGGGTCAGCATCGGCGCCGTCGCCCAGGGTGGCTGGAAAATCCCCCAGCCCAGCGCATAGGCGCCACTGCCCGGCGTGCCGGGCGCGGCGTCGGGCCGCGGCGGCAGCTCCATCACCTTGGTATGCAGCTTGCGCACCGTCTCGGGCCTGACCACATGCGGGGCGCGCCGGCCGCCGCCGGCGTGCCAGCCGGCCCAGGCCGCGAAGTCCAGCACCGACAGGTGCACCGTGCCGGCGGGGCCGATGATCAGCGGGTTGTCGGCATCGGGACCAGCCAGCATCGGCTTCAGCGTCCCGTCCGGCAGGATCACATGCCCCAGCGGCGCGTCCACCCGGCCCAGGCTGGATTGCGGCCCGAACCCCGCGCTGCGCAGCCTGAACGGGGTGAAGATGTGCTGGACGATCAGCTCCTCCCAGCTTTTGCCCCCGACATGCTCCAGCATCGTCCCGGCCATGGTGTAGCCCATGTTGCTGTACGCCCATTTCGTGCCGGGCGGCGCCGCCAAAGGCTGGGTGCGCCATTCCCGCACCAGCCAGGTGCGCAGCTCGTTCAGGTTCAGGCTGTCCAGTGCCAGCGACCGCGCCAGCAGCGCGTCGAATGCCTCGTTGTCGCCGGCTATGCCGCTGGTATGCGACAGCAGCTGCACCAGCGTGACGGTCTTCAGCCCGGCATCCATGCCCTCGACCATGGCGGGAAACACCTCGGCCACCGTCGAATCCCAGCGGATCCGGCCCTGTTCGACCAGGATGGCGGCCAACAGCGATGTCATGGCCTTGGTGTCGGACCCGATATGGAACCGGTCGTGGATCGTGACCGGACTCTGTGTGCCGGCTCGGCGCGTGCCGACCGCGCCGGCGGCGACCACGACACCGCCGCGCACCACCGCCGCGGCCAGCGCCGGCAGCCCGAACCGCGCGAGGAACGGTGTCAGCACCCCGTCCAGCCCCGCCGGACCGGCCTGCTGCGCCATCGCGCCGGCGGCGACGGTAAGAACGGGGGCGGCCACCGAAGTGCCGAGGAGCAGGCGTCGATGCATGGTGTGTCCTTGGGAGTGTCCCTGTCAGGCGGGGGTGCGGGCCTTGGCCGATGCCAGGCCCGGGGTGCGCAGGCGCATCAGCCGCATCACCAGCAGGCCGACGATCACCAGGTTGAGCAGGTTGAACAGCACGCCCGAAACGAAGGCGGGGCCGTAATAGCCGAAATGGTCATACAGCGCGCCGGCCCACCAGCTGCCGAACGCCATGCCCGACATGCCGGTGAACAGCACGGTCGGGATGCGCCACGACGCCTCGGCCGACGGAAACAGGTCCCGGATCGCAACCGTGTAGGACGGGATGATGCCGCTGAACCCCAGGCCGAACGCGGCCGATACGGCGAACAGCCCGACCTCGTCCTGGGTCAGCAGGAAGGCACCGATCGCCACCGCCTGGCAGGCCGATCCGGCCAGCACGGTGCGCAGCCCGCCCACCCGGTCGGCCAGCGCGCCCCAGAACTGGCGCGAGACGAAGGCGCAGCCCAGCAGGACCGACAGCATCACCGCGCCATGCGCAGGGGCGATGCCGATATCGGAGCAGAACGCCACCAGGTGGGATGACGGCACCGACATCGGGATGCAGCAGGCGAAGGCGGCCAGGCAGATCAGCAGCTGCGCCAGGTTCGGATGCATGCCCAGCACCTTGCTGCGCGGCCCGCCGACATGCGCGCGGGCACCCGGGACCGGGGCGTCGGGGGCCGGGCGCAGCAGCAGCAGGGTCGGCAGGATGGCGGCCGGGACCAGGACGCTGAACATCAGCATCGATTGCTCCCACCCCTGGGCCTCGATCGTATAGCGGAAGACCGACGGCCAGACGACGCCGGCGATGTACTGGCCCGAGGAGATCAGGGCGATCGCGGTGCCGCGGCGGCGGTCGAACCAGCGGCTGACGTATATGAGCAAAGGCGCATATATCGCGCCGTTGCCCAGGAAGCCGATCAACAGCCCGTGCCCGACATACAGCGCCCAGACGCTGCCCAGGGTCGACAGTGCCAGGCCCGCCGCCGTCATCACCGCGCCCAGCGCCACCACCGGGCGCAGGCCGATGCGGTCCGCCAGCCAGCCCATCGCGATGCCACCCGCCCCGGTGCCGACCCAGGTCAGCGCCCCGGCCAGCGCGACCACGGACCGGTCGGTGTGCATCGACTCGGTCATCACTTTCAGCCCGACGACCACGACCAGCGGCGAGCCGAACGCCACCGACAGCACGGCCAGCGTGATGCCGGCGGCAACCCAGGAGCTTCGGCTCTCGATACTGCTCACCGTCCCGTCCATACCGGCGGCTCCGTCAATGGCGTTTCCCCGTTACCCCGGTTGCGCCGTCCTCCCCTATCGGGTTTCCCGCCGGGACGGCCGGACCTATAAGGGTGCGTCAAGATATGAACCCGGTGCGACGGCCCGGCAAGCAGGAGAGCAGCATGAGCGAACCGACCGGCCCCCTGAAGGGCCTGCGCGTTTTCGACCTGACCCGCGTTCTGGCGGGACCCACCTGCGCGCAGATGCTGGGCGACCTCGGCGCTGACGTGATCAAGATCGAGCGTCCGGGCGCCGGCGACGACACCCGCGGCTTCGCACCACCCTATCAGCCCGGCACCAAGGAAAGCGCCTATTTCACCGGGGTGAACCGCAACAAGAAGTCGGTCACGCTGGATATCGGCCAGGCGGACGGGCAGGAGATCGCCCTGAAGCTGATCGCCGACTGCGACATCCTGGTCGAGAACTTCAAGGTTGGCGCACTGGCCAAGTACGGCCTGGGCTATGAACAGTTGCACGCGAAATTTCCCCGGCTGATCTATTGCTCGATCACCGGCTTCGGCCAGACCGGTCCGTACGCGCCGCGCCCGGGCTATGACAGCCTGATCCAGGGGATGGGCGGCGTCATGAGCCTGACCGGCGAGCCGGACGGGCTGCCGCAGAAGGTGGGCGTGCCGGTGGCGGACCTGTTCGCCGGGCTGTCCGGCTGTATCGGCATCCTGGCCGCGCTGCGCCACCGGGGCGCCACCGGCCAGGGACAGCAGATCGACATCGGGATGGTGGACACCCATGTCGCCTGGCTGGCGAACCAGGGCATGAACTACCTGGCCACCGGCGAGAACCCGGCCAGGCTGGGCAACCAGCATCCCAACATCGTGCCCTACCAGGTGTTCCCCACCGCGGACGGGCACATGGTGCTGTCGGTCGGCAACGACCCGACCTTCAAGCGCTTCTGCGAGGCGTTCAAGCTGACCCATCTGCTGGAGGACCAGCGCTTCGCCACCAACGCCGCCCGCGTGTCGAACCGCCAGCTGGTCACCGATACGCTGACCCCGGTGATGCAGCAGCACCCGACCGGCTGGTGGATCGACCAGCTGGAGGCGCTGAAGATCGGCTGCGGCCCGATCAACAAGCTGTCCGAGGTGTTCGCGGACCCGCATGTCGTCGCGCGCCAGATGGTGATGGAGATGGCGCATTCGTCCGGCCAGAACGTCAAGCTGATCGCCAACCCGGTGAAGCTGTCGGAAACCCCGGCCGACTACCGCATCGCCCCGCCGCTGCTGGGCGAGCATACCGACGTCATCCTGCAGGAACGCCTCGGCCTGGATGCCGCCGCGCTGGCCGCGTTGCGGGAGAAGGGGGTGATCTGACCCTCCGCGCGATCCGGACGGGGGCAGGCTGTCGGCCCGCCCCCGTGATGGTTAAGGTGGCGCCATGTTCCCGTCCCGGCGCCTGATCCCCTTGCTGCTTGCCACCCTGATGGCGGCGTTCCCCGCCGTGGCCGAGACCACGCTGGACCGCATCGCCCGCACCGGCGTGCTGAACGCCGCCACACGCGACGACGCGCCCCCCTTCGCCTTCCGCGATCCGCAGGGCAGGCTCGTCGGATTTTCGGTCGACCTGATCGAGGCGGTCCGTCGCGCCCTGTCCCAGCGCCTGGGGCGGGAGATCACCACGCGCCACCTCATCGTCACCTCCGCCACGCGCCTGGCGGCGATCGAGGACGGCCGAGCGGAGCTGGGCTGCGAAACCGCGACGATGACGTGGGAGCGGGAGGCGAGGGTGGATTTCACCCTGCCGATCTTCCGCGACGGCACCCGCATCCTGACCCATCGCGACCGCATCGGCCGGATGCGGGACCTGGCCGAGATGCGGATCGGCGTCGTCGAGGGCGCGGTGACCGGGCGCATCCTGCAGGAGCGGATGCCCGACCTGGTGCTGACCCGCTATCCCTCGATGCCCGCGGCGATGCAGGCGATGCAGGCCGGCGAGGTCGACGGGATCGCCAATGTCGGGATCGTGCTGCGCGGGCTGCTGACATCCGAGGCAAGCCGCGAGGGCCTTGTCATCGTGCCGCGCGGCGATGCGCTTGGCTATGAGACGATGGCCTGCATGGTGCCCGAGAACGACTCGAAATGGCGGGACTTCGTGAACGGCGTGCTGCGCGACCTGCTGCGCGGCATCGACGCCTATCGCGGCGGCTATGCGACGCTGTACGAGCGTTGGTTCGGCCGCGGCGCCGCCCTGTTCTACCCGCTGGACGAACGCACCGTGCAGTTCTTCGTCTCGACCTCGGTCTGGCAGGACTAGCCCCGCCCATGCCCCTGCGCGCCCGCCTCGTGCTGATGGTCGGCCTGAGCGTCAGCCTGGGCATCCTCGCCGTCGCGGCGGTGCTGTCGGTGCTGGCCTGGCGCAGCATCCTCGCGCAGGCCGAATCCGAGGGCCTGGTCATCGCGAGGCTGCTCGCGCAGGGTGTCGCGGCCAGCGAACAGGTGGTGGCCGAGGTCGGCGGATTGCTGGACCGCGAGATGGTTGCCCATGGCGTGCTGACCGCCCACCTGGCCGACCTGGCCGAGGAAGCCCGCGTCAGCGACACCGCGCTCAGCCGGCGGCTGATGGAGATCGCGGCGCGGACGGCGATCGACGAGATCTGGATCGTCGGCCAGGACGGCACCCTGCGCGCCGGTTCCGCCGACGACATCGACACCCACGACAACGCCGCCGACCTCGTCGGCCTGCCCCGCTCGGCCTTGCGCCCGCTGCTGGATGGCACCGCGTTCGCCGCGTCGCTGGGCGTGGGGCAGCGCGCGCTGGGCGGGACCGAGGTGAACTATGTCGGGGTGCGCGGGGCCGACACGCCGCGCGCCGTGCTGGTCGGGCGGGAGCAGCGCCATATCGAGCATCTGGCCCAGACCCTGGGCGTGCCGCGCCTGCTGGACACGCTGCTGCGCGACGAGGCGGTCGAGGCCGTCTGGGTGTTCGACGCCCGAGGCCAGGAAATCGCCAGCCGCCTGGCCACCGGCCAGCGGCGCGACCGCCCGGCGCTGTCGCTGCGCGAGGGCGAACTGGTCCGCGATGCGCTGGCGGGGATGCGCCCGACCGCGATCCTGTCCGCCGGGGCGATCACCGTTGCCGCCGCGATGCCCGATGCCTACGGGCTGGCGGCGGGGGTGGCGCTGGCGCGGCTGTCCTCGGCGCCGCTGGATGCGCTGATCCGGGACTATCTGCGGATCGGCGGCACCGTCGCCGCCGCCGTGCTGGCGGTGGGGATCATCCTGTCGGTGATCACCGGACGGCGCATCGCCGCCCCGATGGTCAGCATCGCCGGGGCCGCCGCCGCGGTCGATGATCACAGCTACCGGTTCGGCTCGCTTCTCCGCATCGCCCGCCGCCGCGACGAGCTTGGCCACCTGGCGCGCACCTTCGAGACCATGGCCCGCGACGTCATGACCCGCGAGGAGGAGCTGGAACGCCAGGTCAGGGAACGGACGGCCGAGCTGGTGGTGAAGAACACCGAGCTGGATCAGGCGAAGCAGCGCCTGGAAGCCGATCTGGAACTGGCGCGCCTGCTGCAATCCTCGATCCTGCCGCAGGCCTTCCCCTCGGGGCGCGGGTGGAACGGGTCGGCGCTGATGGCGCCGGCGCTGCAGATGGCGGGGGATTTCTATGACCATTTCGCGCTGGACGCGCATCGCACGGGGCTGGTGATCGCCGATGTGTCGGGCAAGGGCGTGGCGCCGGCCTTCTTCATGGCGGTCTCGCGCGCGGCGATGCGGGAGGCGACGCGCATCCACGACGACCCCGGCGCCTGCCTGGCCGCGGCCAACGACCGGCTGTGCGACCAGAACCCGCTGGATATGTTCGTCACCGTCTTCTACGCGGTGATCGATTCCCGCGACGGCAGCGTGACCTATGCCAATGGCGGCCATAACCCGCCCTATGTCGTCGGGCTGGACGGCACCCCGCGCGCGCTGCCGCTGACCGGGGACATGGCGCTGGGGGTGATGGACGGGCTGCCCTATGCGTCCGGGCGGATCACGCTGAAGCCGCACGAGACGCTGTTCCTGTTCACCGACGGCGTGTCCGAGGCGATGGACCCCGATGGCAACGAGTTCGGTGAAGCCAGGCTGCAGGCGGTGCTGTCGGCGACCGCCGGCCGGCCGGTGGAGGCGATCCTGACGGCGATGACCGACGCGGTGCGCGCCTTCGCCGCCGGTGCTGCGCAATCCGACGACATCACCTGCCTGGTCGTGCGCTATCTGGGGGATCCGCATCCGGATGATCCGCAGCGGGGCGACCCGGTGGGGGCGGACCCGGCGGGGATGCCGATGGCGCTGCCCGCGGCTTGACATTCCGGTGCCTCGCTGGGCATCGTCAACGGATCACGGGATGTGTCGGCGCGGGCCGAAAACCTCCCCAACCCGCGGGAATGCAATGGAAATTACAAGCAAGATTGATGGCACGCTGGCTGTCCTGACGATGGCCGGCCGGCTTGATGCCGCGACCAGCTCCAGCGTGGACCAGGCCGTCAAGACCGCGGTCGGCGGCGGCATCACGCATCTCGCGTTCGATATGGCGCAGGTGGAGTACGTCTCCTCGGCCGGCCTGCGGTCGCTGCTGCTGGCGGCCAGGCAGGCCAAGGCGGCGGGCGGAGCGGCCGCGGTGTGCAGCCTGCAGCCGAGCGTGGCGGAGGTGTTCACGGTGTCGGGATTTGGCAAGGTGATCATCATCGCCGCCGATCAGGCCGAGGCCCGCCAGCGGCTGGCGGGCTGAGGCAGCACCCTCCGCTGGGGTGGAAGGCCGACAGCCGCAGGGCCGCACTGTCGGGACGGACATATGGCCAGACAAGAACAAGGCAGGACATCGTGAAACACCTGACGCTTGCGGATGAAATCCTGGTCCTGATGCTGGATGACGATTCCGGCCAGGTCGATCCGGGCTGCACAGCCATCGCCAGCACCGCGATCGCCGGTGGCGTGCTGATGGAACTGGCGCTGCAGGGACGGATCGATACCGATCTGACCGCGCTGTTCATCGTCGACAAGACGCCGGTCGGCGACGACCTGCTCGACTCCATCCTGGCCGAGATCGCGGCAGAGCCGGAACAGCAGTCCAGTGCGTGGTGGATCGACACGCTGTCGACCCGCCATGGTGACCTGGTGGAGCGTGTGCTGATGCGCCTGGTCACGGCGGGCATCCTGCGCGAGGAGGAGCGCCGCTTCCTGTGGGTGTTCTCCCGCCGCGCCTATCCGCAGGTGTCGGGGCGCGAGGAGCGGGAGGCGAAGGGCCGCATCCTGGCGCTGCTGTTCAATGACGAGGTGCCCGACCCGCGCGATACGCTGCTGCTGGGGCTGGCCAAGACCGCCGGCATCCTGTCGACCATCCTGTCGGCGGAGGAGGTGGAGAAGACCGCCAGCCGGGTCAACGACGTCGTGGCGCTGGAGGAGATCGGCCGCTCGGTTGGCCTGGTCGCCCGCCAGGTGCGCGAGGCCGTCACCACCATCATGATGACGCCGTATCCCTGACCGACGTGCGCCGGCTGCATTTTACCATGAGCGCCGACCTCGCGGCCCTGATGGCGCAGGTCGAGGGCATCGAGGCGTTCCTGACGGAAGCCGGATGCAGCCCCGCCGCGGCGCAGCAGATGGCGATCGTCGCCGAGGAGATCCTGACCAACATCCAGCGCGACGCCTGGCCGGCCGCGGCGCCGGGCGCCTGCGTGGTGGATGTCGAGGCCGAGGCCGATGCGACGGCGGTGCGGGTGATGATGCGCACCGACGACGACGGCATCGCCTTCGACCCCACGCTGGCTGACGACCCGGACACCGACGCCGCGTTGGACGACCGCCAGGTCGGCGGGCTGGGGATTCTGCTGGTGCGGACGATGACCGACACGCAGACCTATGCCCGGGTGGACGGGCATAATGTGCTGACGGTGACGAAGGTCTGCCCGCTGGGGTAGAGGGGCGGGCCCGGGCGCCGGTGGTCAGCCGGCGCTGACCACCTTGTCCGGACGCGCTGGCGCATGATCACGCTGAGCGGAATCGTGGCAGCGTGTGAATCATGCGATCCAACAACCTTCGTAGCTTCGACAGCTAGCGGCCGATGATGCGGCGGGCGATGGCCATGCGGTGGACCTCGGTCGGGCCCTCGTAGACACGCATCGTGCGGACCTTCTGCGCCATCAACTGCAACGGCAGCTCCTTCGCCACGCCCATCGCACCGAAGGCCTGCATCGCGTTGTCGATGATCTCGGTCGCCATCTCGGTGCCCCAGACCTTGATCATCGACGCCTCCATCCGCACGTCCTTGCCCGCATCGGCCTTGGCCGCGGCGTCGTAGACCATCAGGCGGCAGGCATGGATCTTGGTGGCCGCGTCGGCGATCCACCACTGGATCGCCTGGCGATCGGCCAGGCGCTGGCCGAAGGTCACGCGCTGCTTCACATGCTCCACCATCATGTCCAGCGCGCGCCGCGACATCCCGATGCTCCAGGCGCCCATCTGCAGTCGGCGGACGGTCAGGCGCAGCTGCATCGGGGCATAGCCCTTGCCCTCCTGGCCCAGGATCTGCCTGGCCGGGATGCGGCAATCCTCGAACACCAGCTCGTAGGTGCGCTGGCCGCC